>CAJGDF010000215.1 GCA_904502105.1 uncultured Clostridia bacterium | reverse complement strand
ATCCGTTCAGCAGGCCTTCTCCGAGATAGCAGACAAGGTTCAGGCTCAGCTTGACAGTGAATATAATGACTTTATAAATAAATAAGTGATAAGTGGTAAATGATAAGTTGTTTTAACTTAAAATTTACCACTTTTTTCTTTACTCCTCTTGACAAACCCGAAAGAATGTGATATCATTATGATATCAAAAAGAAACATGAAGGAGAAAATTCTTATGGAAGAAAAAATTTTAACAACTAAAAAGAACGGCATGCCCGTTATGATCGTAACGATCCTTTTGCTTATCGCTGCGCTTGTCGGCGTTATTTTCAGTGGAATAAAGCTGGACAGCGGCGCTGAAGGCATCATTTATCCTGTTATTATGGGCGTTTCTCTTCTCATTGTCTTTATTGGCTGGATACCTCTTATCGGTTTACGTGTGTTAAAGCCGCAGGAAGCGCTCGTTCTCACCCTTTTCGGTAAATATATCGGCACTATCAAAGAAGACGGCTTCTATTTCGTCAACCCCTTTGCGACAGGCTTCAACCCCGCAGCCAAAACCAAGCTCAATCAGAGCGGCGATGTTAAAGCAACAGCGGTAACGGCTATTTCCGCAGCGAGCGGCACGAATGTTTCCGTTGAGATCGAAAATAAAAAGATCTCTCTTAAAATAATGACTCTTAACAACAACCGCCAGAAGATCAACGACTGCCTCGGCAACCCCGTTGAGATCGGTATCGCGGTAATGTGGCGTGTTACAGACACCGCAAAGGCTGTTTTCAACGTTGATAACTATAAAGAATACCTCTCTTTGCAGTGCGACAGCGCTCTGCGTAACGTAGTCCGCCTTTATCCTTATGACGTTGCTCCCAACGTTGACACAACAGGCGACGGTGTTGCCGACGACGGAAGCCTCCGCGGTTCAAGCGAGATCGTTGCGGCAAGGATCAAGGACGAAATTCAGTCAAGAGTTGACGAAGCCGGTCTTGAGATAATCGAAGCACGTATCACATACCTTGCATATGCTCCCGAGATCGCGGCAGTTATGCTCCAGCGTCAGCAGGCAACCGCAATTATCGATGCAAGAAAAATGATCGTTGACGGCGCTGTCGGCATGGTTGAAATGGCTCTCGACCGCCTCAATGAGAAAAATGTTGTTAATCTCGATGAAGAAAGAAAAGCGGCTATGGTTTCTAATCTTCTCGTTGTTCTCTGCGGCAACCGCGACGCTCAGCCCGTCGTAAATTCCGGCAACCTCTATTGATATGGCTGATAATAATCAAACAAAAAAGCAGGTTCCTCTCCGCCTGTCTCCGAAGCTCTACAACGCCCTTGCCGCTTGGGCAGAGGACGATTTTCGGTCACTCAACGGTCAGATAGAATACCTGCTTACGGAATGCGTCCGTCAACGCAAAAAGAACGGCAAATACGTCTCCGATGAGATCGATGTTCCGCCGGAATTGGATATTGAATAGCGAACAGGTTCGCAGTGATATTCAACTTCGTTGAGTGATATTGTGCTTCGCACAGTGATATTCGTCCACAAGAAACTCAAAGAGTTTCTGTTGGACGAGTGATATTGCTACGCAGTAAAAAAAGAGAGGTCATAAAGTGAATTTTCATAAAAAGAAAATGATAGCGCCGATCGTAATTTCAATAATAGTGGTCGTTTATTATGTTTTTTACTTCGGTTTACTGATCGCATTGCTTGACGGTATATTGAAATATCTTTTGGGCATTATTCCCCTTGTATTGTCGGCAGCTATGATAGCGGTCTGCGCAGAAAGAATCAAGGAAATCAAGAAAGGTGAAGAAGATGATATTGGTAAATACTGATTATATCAGCGGCAAAGAATTGGAAATGCTGGGCCTTGTTAAAGGAAGCACCATTCAATCAAAAAATATCGGCAAAGACATCATGCAGAGCTTCAAAACATTGGTAGGCGGCGAGCTGAAGGCTTACAACGAAATGATGAACGAAGCACGCGCACTTGCAACAAAGAGAATGGTCATGGAGGCCGAATCTCTCGGTGCCGATGCGGTCGTTAATATTCGTTATACATCCTCCGCCGTCATGCAGGGCGCCGCAGAGGTAATTGCATACGGTACGGCTGTAAAATTTGTTAATAAATAAAAACAAAGCAAAAAAAATCAGAGCAGATAAGGATTTTTCCCTATCTGCTCTTTACTTCTTACCTCTTACTTCATCCAATCAGTTCCCAGAAAATATCCTGAACCGTGCCGTCATGGGGCACAGTCGCCTTGATGATATATGAACGAAGTTCATCAAAGTTTACGCCGAGGTTTTTCATGTCCGCAATTACTAATGATGGATCTTTTGAAAAAAACGAATCCCAATGAATATCGCCATCGTAATCGTAACAGTAAACATCATTCTTCATTTTTGAAAAAGCGGCAGGACGTTCTTCAACATATTCGCCCATAAACCATTTGATAAATTCATCTGCAGAGATTTTTTTATAAACAGTCCATGGGTTTTCTTCTTCGTCATAAGTCTCCCTTATTTGTTTGTACATTCCTTCAGACACAATAATAGGACATTTATCGAAAAACATGGAAATTTCCTGATAGATGATATATATTTCCGTTGCATCTTCAAGCTTTCGTAAGTATACAACATCCTGAAACTCATTTGCCTCAGGGTTATACCAGTATCTGGAAAAACTGAAGTGTACCTGTGTTTCATCTTTGCTGACTTGGTTTGGAATGTTGTATTTCACCCATTCAGACCAATGAGGTGAGGAGTTGAATCCGTAGGCTTCAAGTGTGTAAGCAAAATTATTGGGAGGATCTCCGAGATAAAAATCTTCTTTAGGCAACGGTTCTATTGAATAAAACGATTTATCTGATAAAACAGGAGAATACTCATATCCGTCCGGTCCGTCCTTTTTTACCCATACCTGATATTGCAAAAAGTTGTTTAAATCTATAGCTGTATATTTTAAACGATTATAATAACCATGATGATTTATTATTTTACGATTCATAATTATTGAATAACGAAGATTCAGCTCTTTATCTCCGCAAATTATCGGTTCTTCCAAAAAATAGGAATTTTTAGCTAGAGGTGATTGATATAAGCCGTCAACAGACGAAAGATATTCCGCAAGCTCATCATATGTGAATCCTTTCATCTTTTTATCGCTGTTGTCGCAGGAAGAGAAGGACAACAAGAAGACCGTACAAATAAATAGGATCAATATTTTTTTCATTTTTCCGCCCTCCTTTTTATATATCATTCTGTGATGTACAAAAAATAAGAATTGCTAACATAGAAAAGTAACTCTTTCCTATACGATTAGACGAGGATTTTACAAAAAAGTTCCATTTATTGAAATATCGCCTTTTTTTCCTCTTCCGTCAGCATTCTCATTTCGCCTTTTTTGAGGTTTTCATCGAGGGAGAGGCCGCCTGTTTTGAGGCGTTTGAGGTAGAGAACTTTATTGTCTGTTATAAGAAAGAGACGTTTGACCTCGT
>CAJGDF010000214.1 GCA_904502105.1 uncultured Clostridia bacterium | reverse complement strand
TCTTTTCGGCACAGAGCTTGATATTTATTGGTATGCGATAATCATAACATTCGGTATGATCCTTGCGCTCTCTTTCTGTATGTGGCGAGCAAAGGATTTTGATCTTAAAAGCGACAACGTGATAGACGTTGCTCTCTGGGCTGTTCCTTTCGGCCTTATCGGCGCAAGAGTTTATTACGTTCTTATGAAGCTTGACACATTTGAGTCTTTCTGGGATATGATCAATTTCAGAAACGGCGGACTTGCGATCTACGGTGGCATTATAGCGGGCTTTGTTACGGGCCTTATTTTCTGCAGGCTCAATAAGATAAATGTTCTTTCAATGTTCGACTGCGCATCCTTCGGCTTCTTTATCGGTCAGGCTATCGGCAGATGGGGCAACTTTGTTAACGGCGAAGCATACGGCTCAAACACCGATCTTCCCTGGGGTATGACTATTCAGCGTTATTATCTCGACTCCAAAACAAACGCAGTAACTCTTTCCGACTATATCGTCGGTCCCGCTCATCCCACATTCCTTTACGAATCTCTCTGGAATATCGTCGGTCTTCTTATCGCAGTTTTCATAATCAGAAAGCTTAAAAAAGAACATGGCGAATGTTTCTTCTTCTACATGGGCTGGTACGGCCTCGGCAGAGCTTTCATTGAAGGACTCCGTACCGACAGTCTCAAGATTTTTGATACGATCAGAATTTCTCAGCTTCTCGGCATAATCTTCTTTGTTGCGAGCGTTGCATGCTTTGTTCTTATCCGTCTCGGTGTATGGAGACGCTTCTGTGAAAAACTGGAAGAAAAAAGACGTATCAAAGAAGGCTACTATGCTCCCGTTTTTGAACATGACGGCGCTGAGATCGTTGAAGAAGAAGGTATTACCGAAACAGACCTTTTCGTTGCTTCTCTTGAAGCGCATAAGGGTGTTGCTCAAACAGAAGATGACGGCGGAATCTTCTCAAGTGAAAACAACACCGATAAATAAAAGTATATTTGAGGAGTGTAATTTTTTATGGCTAATATAATTGACGGTAAACTCGTTTCCGCACGTCTTCGTGAGGAAATAAAAGCAGAGGCCGCAGCTCTTACTGCCGAAGGCAGAGCGCCCGGTCTTGCTGTAATCCTTGTAGGCGAAGATCCCGCATCCCAGGTTTATGTAAAAAACAAAGAAAAGGGCTGCGATGAGGTAGGATTTTATTCCGAAAAATATCTTCTTGCCGAGAATACTCCCGAAAGCGAGCTTCTCGAACTTATAGATAAACTTAATAAAGATCCTAAAATTGACGGAATTCTTGTTCAGTCTCCCGTTCCGAAGCATATTGATTATAAAAAAGTTGTTGACACTATCGATCCTTCCAAGGATGTTGATGCTTTTTCGCCTGTAAATGTCGGTAAAATAATGCTTGGCGAATACGATCTCGCTCCCTGCACTCCTGCAGGCGTTATGGAGCTTATCGCTTCAACCGGAACTGAAATTGCAGGTAAAAACTGCGTTGTTATAGGCAGAAGCAATATAGTTGGCAAGCCTATGTCCATGCTTCTTCTTCATGCAAACGGCACTGTTACAGTTTGTCATTCGAAGACCGCAAATCTCAAAGAGGTTACACGTAATGCCGATATCCTCGTTGCTGCTGTCGGTAAAGCCGATTTCGTTACTGCTGATATGATAAAGCCCGGTGCGATTGTTATCGACGTCGGTATGAACAGAAATGCCGAAGGTAAGCTTACGGGTGACGTCGCTTTCGCCGAGGCAGAAAAAGTTGCTTCTTATATTACCCCCGTACCCGGCGGCGTCGGTCCCATGACTATTACAATGTTACTTAAAAATACTCTTACCGCAAGAAAATTGCATGGTTGATCTTCGGATATGCAAAGTGTGAAACACTCTTGCTTTGACTGTTGAGGACAGATAAAATGGTTTCTAAAGAAAAAATGCAAGAGGTGTATGAACGCCTCAAAACTCCCGTAAAGCTCGGTGCCGTTATAAAAGAAGAAAACGGTGTCCTTTGTGACAGCCCGACAATATTCAGAAAAGACGGTATGTGGTATATGATGTACGTAAGCATCGATACCTCAACGTCTGATTGCGGATATGAGACTTTTCTCGCCTCTTCCTCCGATCTTGTCCATTGGGATAAACTCGGCAGGATCCTGACACGCCCCAAAACAGGCTGGGATGCAAATCAGGTTGACGGTGAGCTTGCTCTTATAGATATCGATTTTGGCGGTGAATATGCGCTTAATCAGTTCGACGGCAAATACTGGTGCTCTTATATCGGCGGTGCGTTGCCCGGTTACGAGCCCGATCCTCTCCATACAGGCTATGCTTTTACAGATGATCCCACTGCCGCAAAAGAGTGGATCAGAATGCAATCTCCTGTTTTAACAACCGAGGATGAGGGCGTCCGTTCATTTGAAAGCGCCACGATATACCGCACGTTTATATTTGAGGACGAAACACGTACTCTCGGTCACCGCTTCGTTATGTTTTATAACGGAAAATCAAAAGAGATACGCAAGGAGCAGATCGGGATCTGCGTTTCCGACGATTTCTATCATTGGCAGCGTTATCTTGACGAGCCTGTTGTTTCAAATATAGACGACCCCTCCAACTACATTTCGGGCGACCCTCAGATAATCAAAATGGATGATCTTTGGGTAATGGTTTATTTCAGAGCAGACAGTAACAGGGGCGCATACGACACTTTTGCCTGTTCTTACGATCTTGTAAACTGGACTCGTTGGCAAGGCGAACCGCTTATCAAACCGTCTGAGGATTTCGACAACGTCTTTGCGCATAAGCCGTATGTTATTTTACATAACGGAAAGGTATATCATTTCTATTGTGCCTGCAACACGAAAAACGAACGTTTTCTCGCTCTCGCAGTCAGCGAATAGATGTTAAAATAATAAAAAAATTACAGTTGATTGATAATGAAATTTATTCGGTCATTTTTAAAATTTATTTTCAGCAGGGTTTTTCTTG
The DNA here is from genome assembly GCA_904502105.1 of uncultured Clostridia bacterium. Classification (GTDB taxonomy): domain Bacteria; phylum Bacillota; class Clostridia; order Oscillospirales; family UBA644; genus HGM12619. The sequence goes on along the minus strand of CAJGDF010000214.1, from coordinate 506 downwards.
TAAGTTTTCTTTTACTTATTCAGATCATCCTGCTTGTTGCTTTTGTTTTCAGTTGGCAGTATAACGAATGGTTTTCAGCGTTATATTCGGTTTTGTACATTGTCGGCGGATTTTTGATCATCAAGGTCCTTTGCGATAAAAGCAATCCGAGTTATAAGATAGCCTGGATAATACCGATACTCGTATTCCCTGTTTTCGGCGCACTTTTCTATCTTATATTCGGAAACTCTGTTCTTTCTCGTGCGGCAAAAAGAAAGCTTTCGGGCATCGTTGAACGAATGAAAACCGAATTTTCGCATGTTCCAAATCTTTCCGATGCTATACGCGCAGACGAACCGCTTGCCGCAAATCAGTCTGATTATATTAAAAATTATGCCTACTGCCCGCCATATTCGGGAACGTACACCGAATATCTTCCGTCAGGTGAGTCAAAATGGCTTAAAATGCTTGACGAGCTTGAAAAAGCCGAGAAGTTTATCTTTCTTGAATATTTTATTATCGAAGAC
>CAJGDF010000213.1 GCA_904502105.1 uncultured Clostridia bacterium | reverse complement strand
AACGCAGTTGTTATAGGGCATAATATCGCCTCATCGGCACTCGATGCAATAACGAAAAATCTCGAACGGTATAATATTGAGCCGCCCGAGATGTATTATCTGTGCACATATGAACTTGCGAAAAAGATCATTCCTTCTTTTGCCATTTCGGATTACGGGCTTTATACGTTATGCAATTTTTTCGGCATCCCGTTCAAAAGACAGCACGACGCCTTTTATGATGCATGCGTTTGTTCCGATATTCTCGACCGACTCGTCAATGAATCGGGAATGAATATCGAAGACGAGGTACAGCGTTATATACCGAACACCATGGCTGATTTAATGACGTATATAACAAATGCCGCGCTTAAAAAAGATATTCATTCGTTTTACGGCGCAGTCAGCGGATTTGCGCTTGACTCAAGGATAAACGAGCAGGAATTTGAATATATAAAAAACTGGAGAGAAACTTTTTCTGCGCACGGTTCAAACAGAGAAATAGCAGAGATAATCGGTATTCTCGATAAAATACTCGAAGACGGCATCATTTCCCCAAAAGAAGTTATGCTTCTTCAGGCAAACATCCGAAAACACCTTGATATCGTTTCATCCTCAATGGTAACGCTCACAACACAGATACTCAACGGCATCTTAAAGGGAATGATCGTTGACGATGTTATAACGGAAGACGAATGCCTCGGTTTGCAAAAATGGCTTTATGAACACAATTATCTTTCGGGGCATTATCCGTTTGACAGGATATTTGAGGTCGTGGAAGATGTTCTTGAAGACGGTGTTTTAACAAAAGAAGAAGCTATCCTTTTAAAAACCGAGATAGATCTGATGCTGAACCCGCTTGATGCGCTGAAAAAAGATATTCAGTCGTTACAAGGCAAACATATATGTTTAAGCGGCAACTTTGCATTCGGAAACAAGTCGGCTGTTGAAAAATATATAATCGACAGAGGCGGATTTATCGACAGAACCGTTGAAAAAACGACCGATATTCTCGTTCTGGGCGAAAGCGAGAAAAAACTTACCGAGAGAACGAAGGTCAGACAGGCGCTGGAATTGAACGAAAACGGCGGAGATATTACCATTTCAAAAGAGATCGATATTATCGAGCCGACAAAAACGTTCAGAGATCTTCTTCTGGAGCATATAGATAAAAGCGGGCTTTCGGATGCGGAGGTCTACAAAAAGGCACAGCTGCCGAGACAGATAATGTCAAAGATCAAATGTTCTCAAAATTATCTGCCGTCAAAGCAGAATATATGCGCTTTTGCCATTGCTCTTTGTTTAACAATGAACGAAACGAACGATCTTCTCTCCGCCGCAGGATATATCTTAACGAGCAATTTCGATTTTGACAGAATTATCGTTGAAGCTATTTCAAGCAAAAACTACGATATTTCGGATATAAACATAAAGCTTTACGAGATAGGTATCTCATGGCTCGGCACAAAATAAAAATTTGTCACTTTGAAAGTGACAACAAATGTTAAAAAATATGCTATAATGTATTCACAGATGAACTTTGTGAATACATTTTTTTATTTTCGGAAAATGTATCAAAAAAAGGAGCTGAAACCAATGAATCGTGCATAAAAAAACACGAACAGATCGAAACAGGTATTGACAGATAACCGATAATCTGTTAAACTATTATTTTAGCGAGGTATAATTATGGGTAAACTTTCATTTTCAGATATGCTTGTAAGAATAGCAAAGATATTTTTGGCTTATTTTTACGTATGTCCGATGATCTTCATCTTACTTTTCGGAACAATATTTGATTTCGCACTGAATGCCATAGAGTACTTTGATTTTGTGAACATAAGTCAGAGAACACGCTTTTTGATAGAAATGTATATACAATTTCCGTTAACTTTTATTTTTCCGGTAATGCAGTCGATACGTGACGGATATCGTGACAGCTTTTACGGAAGATATTCATTAAAAACGTACTCTATCATAGCCGCCGCGTCTGCAGTTATATACGTTATAGCCGATCCGATAATAAAAATGTTCAAACCGAGATTCAACGCATGTCCCGTAGGGCATATATTTGCAAAGCTTGCGTTACCGTACACGCTTTCTTCGATAGTTTACTTCGGTATAATGTGCGGCTTGATAATTTTATTTTACTGGCTCGGCAGAAAACGTGCGCTTTACGAAAACCCGGAGGCGGTGTTTAAAACAGAGCAATCTGTAGCAGAAGAAGAAAAGCAGAAAAAGATAAAAGACCTCCCCTACACTCCGCAGGTTGAACCGCGTAAAACCGGAACATGGCGGGACAGTATCAGCAGAGACGAATAAAAAGAAAGGTTATATAAAAATGGCAAAGAAAAGAAACGAGCTTGAAAAACCGGGACCCGATGCAAGCGTTCTGGAAATAGAAGAATACGAAAGAAAAAAGCGAGAGCAATTTGTTAACATATACGACGGAGCGGCACGTATGTCCTGCATTTACGGATGTCTTTCTTTGTTTGCGGCACTCGTCGGAATGATCTGGAACTTTGTTAAACCGATAGTCCGCGGCAAATTTATGATGCAGTTTGAGGGCTTCTTTTATGCTTTCAACATCTACCGAATCGTTTCGGGCTACGTTTACGCAATAATAATCCTCATTTTCGGATTGGTTGCATTAAATCTTTGGCATAAGAGCAAGGAAGCGAACCCCGAATATATGATATACAGAAAAGCAGGCCTTATTTCGGGCGCATTAGCCGCAGGTATGCAACCCATTTCAACGATAATCGTAACAATTCAGGCAATAAACTATTTTGCAACGTTTAATTAACTTTTTAACCCAACCTCTTAACAGAAAGAAGGGACTTAATGAGTTATTTTAAGATAATCAGAAAAACTATCATCAACATTTGGATGGTCGGCATTCTTTCTTTCGCAGCCACATATGCGGGGATAACGTTAGCAATGCCGTTACCGTTCTTGGGTGATATTGTTTTATTTATGATAGATTACGGTATATTCTTTTTAGCCGCAATGGTATTTCTTTGGAAAATGTCTGAGACTCAAGGATACACATTAAGCTTGGCAAAGCAATTCGATAAAAAGAAATACCTGATCTGTGTACTAATAGGAACATTAGCAAACCTTGCATTAGCTTTATTGTTATTACCGATACCGATTGTAAACTTTATCCCCGTAATACTTAATTACTACTTTGTTTTTCCGCAGGATTTGATCTTCGACAACACAAGTATACCGGAAATCTTTTCAATGTATATCGCTTTCTTTATTGATACACCGATATTGTTTGCGGTAATGTTTTTCGGCGCATGCAGCGGCGACAAATATGGGACATATATTCGTGAATCAACGAAAATCGAGACGGATTCATCCGAGCTTCTTGAACATGAAAGCACGACAACACCGAGAAAGCCCGGTGCATCATGGCGAGACAGTGTTAAACGCGGAGAATGATGTTAAAACAAAATAATAAAAACATAAAGCTCCTACCTAAAATCAGGTAGGAGCCTTT
>CAJGDF010000212.1 GCA_904502105.1 uncultured Clostridia bacterium | reverse complement strand
ATGTAAGAGTATTACCAAATTTGGTAATTACGATCCTCAGTTGAATAAACTCGCTTCCGAACTGATGGATTTTGTGTTTACAAATATTATGGATCTTCGCTGCTGGAGAGAAAATAAGGATTATGTCGGCAGATTTATGCCCTCAATAATTCTTTGGGTAGACTGGATCTCAAGTGGTAAGCGTGTCGGAGCAACTCCGGATGGCAGAGTTTTAGGCGAAGCTACCGTCGATTCCTGCGGTCCGATGCAAGGTACAGATACCGAGGGACCGACATCAACTATGGGCGCAGCTTTGTCTTTGCCTCAGTTTAAATGTATCGGTACGTGTGTATTAAATTTGCGTCTGGATGCTGCAAATTTCTCTACACCTGAAAAGATCTCGAAGGTACAACAGTTATTCCAGGTGTATTTCGCTCAGGGGGGCAATCAGTTGCAGGTCAATGTTGTTGATTCTGAAACCTTGAAGGATGCATTGATAAATCCTGAGAAACATAAGGATATTATTGTTCGTGTCGGCGGATTTTCCGATAACTTTGTTATGTTGGACAAGGATATTCAGAAAGAGATCCTCAGACGAACCGAACATCAGGTATAAGCTGAAATCACATGATATAATGACCTGAACATTTCTATTTATATAAATATAAAAAGGCTTTTCTTCTCATCCCGGGTGTCGTACCTGAAATGTTAAGGAAAGCCTTTTCTGTTTTCAGCTGTGACATCGAACATAGTCTGAGAAAAACCACAACCCATTCACGTGCTGTGTTTAACTTAAAAAAACAGTTCAGACACATCAATTATTCTCGTTTTGATGTGTCAGATTGGTTATGTGCTGTTTGTAACGTTAATTTAGGGTGTTTTATGTCAAATAAAAATAAAGTTTGTATTAAAAAACAACGAACAAGATTGACATAGGCTGTTTTTCGTGATACAATGATTGGAAATATATGTAAGAATACAAAGTGTTAAGCGCGGAATGAGATTTTAAAAAACATAAACCACGGATCGTTTGTTTAACAAAATATCTCTGCTTACTATATTATAATGCGCAGACGCAAAGAAAGGCATGATCTTAATATGAATACAAAAACTTTGCAATACATACTTAAAAGAGTTGGTTTAGCTCTATTGACAGTCTGGATCGTTATAACCATAACATTCTTCGTTATGCACGCAGTTCCCGGTGGTCCGTTCCTCGGTGAAAAAGCGATCTCTGAAACTGCCAAAGCTGCTCTTGAAGCGAAATATGGTCTTGATAAACCTAAATTTCAGCAGTATATAACATATCTTGTTGATATAGTAACCGAGTTTGATTTCGGTCCTTCTATTAAGCAACGCGGACGTGATGTTGTTGATATTATTGCAGATGGTATGAAAACTTCCGCTAAGCTTGGTCTTGTTGCGGCAGGTCTTGCGCTTGTTTGCGGCACTGTTCTTGGCTCAATAGCTGCTCTCCGCAGAAATAAGTTTATTGACCGTGTAATTATGGTTATAACAACCGCATTCGTATCTATGCCGTCGTTTATTATGGGTACGTTCATGCTTCTTTTGTTTACAGTGCAGTTTGCGATCTTCCCGGCTAATGGGGCAGAGGCAGGGGGCTTGGTTCTTCCTATTATTACTCTTTCTTTGTCTCCGATGGCAAACATTACCCGTCTTACCCGTTCATCCATGCTTGACGTTCTCGGTCAGGACTATATCCGTACAGCGAAGGCAAAAGGCGTTTCTTCCAATAAGATTATTTTTGGTCATGCTTTGAAAAACGCCCTCATACCTGTTGTTACATACTTTGGACCTATGCTTGCATACATTGTTACAGGTTCTCTTGTTGTTGAACAGATTTTTGCCGTTCCCGGCATTGGCCGTTCGTTTGTAAGCAGTATTATCAACCGTGACTATACTCTCATAATGGGTACAACGATTGTTCTTGCTATTTTGATCGTTGTTATGAACCTTGTCAGTGATATTCTCTATAAGGTTATTGACCCGAGAATTAATTTGGAATAACTCCCGTCGGTTAAAGAAAGGATCATTATTTAGCTATGAAGAAAAATCCGTTCACTATGCATCTCGATGTCGAGGATTTTATCCCCGCAACCGATGCGGAGAAAGAATATCTTGTTCAGATGCGCCCCTCGTCCACGTTTTTCCGTGACGGTGTAAAGCGTTTCATTAAAAACAAAGTGGCTCTTGTAAGCCTTATTATCATTGTGTTTATTACTCTTTCATGCATTATAATCCCGTTTTTCTGGCCTTATTCTTACGACCAGATGCTCGGTGTTCAGCTCGGAAGACCTGTTGATGCTTCTTACAACAATCTCGCTCCCTTTACATATGGTACCACGGAACAGGCTAAGATCGATGCCGGTGAAAAAGTGTTCCCTCATATCTTTGGAACTGACTCTCAGGGACGTGACTATTTTATCCGTATAGTTTACGGGGCACGTATCTCCCTCGCAGTAGGCTTCTTTGCAAGTATTATCGTTCTTATCATCGGCATGACTGTCGGTTCTATCTCCGGTTACTGCGGTGGTAAGGTCGACCTTGTTATCATGCGTTTCGTTGATATTATCTATTCTCTTCCGGACATGCTTCTCATTATTCTTTTGGCATCCGCACTCAAACAAACAAACCTCGATCAGATCATTCAGGGAACTGTTCTTGAAAAGATCGGTGCAAATATTATCAGTTTGTTTATCGTATTTGCGGTTCTTTATTGGGTATCTATGTCCCGTCTTATCAGAGGTCAGATCCTCGCTTTGCGTGAACAGGAATACGTTCTTGCTTCTCAGGCAGCAGGTGCAGGCGGTAAGTGGATAATTTTCAAACATCTCGTTCCCAACTGCATCAGCGTTGTTATTATTTCAACAGCTCTTCAGATTCCAAGTGCTATCTTTACCGAAAGCTATCTTTCATTCCTCGGTCTCGGTGTAAATGCACCGATGCCGTCCCTCGGCTCTTTGGCGTCCGATGCTTTGAACGGCGTAAACTCATATCCCTTCAGATTGATCATTCCCGCGGCTGTTATTTCTCTTATCGTTCTTTCGCTCAACCTTCTCGGCGATGGACTCAGAGATGCTTTCGACCCCAAACTCAACGGTTAAGATTTTTAGGAAAGGTTAGTGAACAATTATATGGCTTTACTTGAAGTTAACGACCTTCGCACCTCTTTCTTTACCGATGCGGGTGAGGTCAAGGCGGTAAACGGTGTTTCTTTTAAACTTGACAGAGGCAATGTCCTCGGTATTGTTGGTGAGTCAGGTTCGGGTAAATCAGTTACCGCATATTCTATTATGCAAATCCTTGCGTCAACAGGTAAGATCGTTGGCGGTTCTATAAAGCTCGACGGCGAAGAACTTGTCGGTATGAGCGAAAAAAATATGCGTAAGGTCAGAGGAAACAAGGTATCCATCATTTTTCAGGACCCCATGACTTCTCTCAATCCTACCCATACCATCGGTCATCAGATCATGGAATCCATTCTTCTGCAT
>CAJGDF010000211.1 GCA_904502105.1 uncultured Clostridia bacterium | reverse complement strand
TGGATGTCAGATTTTTAATTGCTTTAATGAGATCTTCTTCTTCGATTCCCGAATCAAGAAGTTCTTTGGCAAACTTCTCAAACTCAGGGAGTCGTTTTACAGCGGCTGATTTGATTACATTGGAAATATCCTTTGATATAAAGCATCCTTTGCCTGCCACCGATACTGTAACACCTCTTCTGTCGAGCTCGTTATATGCTTTTTGAATAGTGTTGGGGTTTACGCCGATCAATGAAGTCAGTTCTCTAATCGAAGGAAGCTTATCTCCGGGCTTTAATATTCCTGTTCTTACATATTCTTCCGCTTGATGTACTATCTGTTCAAATACAGGTGTTCTGCTCTGATTATCTATTCTGAACATAACGATCACCTGTCTCCGTACAATATCTCTCTTACACGGCCTGTTTCAGGAATCTGTGCAAGTTCGATCTGTCCGTCTTTAGTTGTAAATTTAAGGTTGAAATATGAATAGGGTTCTACGTATTTGTAATTGTAGTAATAACTGTCCACAGTATTTCTCATATCCTGAATTTCATCAAAGAAATAGTGGAATTTTATAAGTGTGGTCAGATATTCAATATCATCTCTGTCAGTTATTTTTTTATTTTCATTATCATACATAACATGGTCGATGTTATTAGGATCCATAAACTGTGTTTTGGTATTAAAATAATCAAATCTTCGGCAGATAACCTGAAGCATTTCTTCTGTTATCGGAATATTTATTTTAAAACCGTAATCGTCATGAGGATCACTTGTAAGATGTACAAAATAATATTCGTTTGACAGTTCTTGATCTGATACACTTTCTTTTATAAGTGATATAACACTGTCTTTATTTTCTTCGAGTATTGTTGCCAGATCCGACGCTGTAACATCAAATGCATCTTCTAAGAAGAAACCGCTGCATACGCTTTCAGTTCCGTCTATCAATGCACCTACTGCCAAGTATTTAAGAGGGGGGACCTTTTTCAATGTTGAGACAACACTGTCAAAATACTTGTCTATAAGCGGTTTGATATCTCTGTCAATATTGAGAAATACAATGTTTCTTCTGTAATAATCAGAAATGTAAATACCAACTGTGTTCTCCGGAATGATAGGTTCTTTTATTGCTTTTTTGATCGTTTCAATAAAATCATCTCTCATAACGGTTGGGAGTGTTTCTATGATTCCCACTAAATTGATATATTTTTCATCTTCAAGCTCAAATGCGCCTGCAACAGATGCTTCGAAAAATTCATTATAGCTTTCGATATCATCGATAAGATAATACATTTCATTGTGAGCATCTTCTGCGAATTTAAGGAAGAAATCAGAGTTGTAATCAATATTGTATACAGACGTGAAATATTGACCGTTGTCGTAACGTAATGCTGAAAGTGAAAGAGTGATCGTATTATCTCTTAAAGGCTCATATTCACTGTATTCATCGTAATAATATTCGATTGCTCCGTTTGAGATATATGCATAGCTGTAATCTATATTTCTGTTCAGCATATAGATCTCACGGATAGGCGTATCAAGATATTCAAGCTCTTTAGCCGCTATCAATCTCGTCATTTCCTTTTTATCGGTGAACGGAATCGAGCTTTTTGTATTTTCAAGCTGTGATTTGAATGTTAAAGCTGAACCGAGAACTTTTTTCGCTCCTGTATATGAGAAAAGTGATTTTTTTACATTCTCGTTTGAATCGATATAATCAAAAAGCGCATCGATAAACGTATTTGTAAGACTTGATCTTAACGTCATTTTCTTGCCGTTTTCGCAAGTTACTTCAAAAAAGAATGTCTCATCCTGTTCGCCTCTTTTCAGAAGCTTTAACATTTCGGGATCTTTGATCGTTACTTTTTTGTATGTTTCTTTAACATTCTGACCGCGTACGGGTGCTGTGTTTATAGGTTCCATATACAGTGTTATTGATTTGATATCTTCGTTTTTGAAGTTGAATTCTTTAACACTGTTTTCACCGATTATATAAAAAACACCTGAAACTATACATGTTGCAATGAACAAAGTAAAGAATAGTTTCATTTGCTTTCCGAAACCGGAAAATCCTTTGTTGAATATAAGGGTTGCAACAACAAATGCTACCCAGATAAGAATAATAAATATGTAAAATACGGATTCGCCAAGCATATCGTCATATCCGATACCGTCTGCCAACGCATAAAATACGATGAGCATTATGGGGCAAAACATTCCTGAAAAAGCAAAGATGTTAATTCCTTTATTTATAAATGCTCTGCTTGAATTTTCAGATTTATATTTTCTGAAAAGATATGCACCGATGATGCAGTATACTGCTGTTAACAGAACAGTAAAGCATATGCTTCTTATGTTTGTGAAATATTCAAATTGACCGTAAAATTCAGATATTTCGCTTCCTGTCATTTCCATGAACAGCATTGTCAGCGGTGCGGAGGAGATATCGGGAAGGAAAAAGATAGAATCTATCGACATCGCATAATCAATACTTTCAAATCCACCCGAATACTGGATCGCAAACGGTAACTGAATATAGCATAATAAGTATGCAGGGAGAAGAATTATAACAAATGTTAAAAGGATCTGCGAAATTGCCGTGCCGGTTAATGTTGCTGCAAATGCTGAAACTGTGTAAACAAGCATATAACCCGCAAGATTGTAAAAATACATCAGAATATAGTTCTGAGGTGCAACATACGCGGTATTACCCTTGAAAACTTCAATTATAAGTGCAACAAAACTGAAGTTTATAAGAAGCATTATTGCCATCATGAAAAATGCGGCGATTATATTTGTTAAAAATAGTGCCGAACGTTTTACGGGTGTTCCGAAAATAAAGTCGGTTGAATTCTTTTTATGTAAAAAACCAAACATTCCAACGCTTAATGCAACAGGAATAATATACATAAAAACATTTGCCGTTGCTCCGATAGTTATCGTGCTATAGTACATCATGGAGTTTGCAACGTTGTCAGGTGAACCGAAATTATATGTTACAAAGCTTGACAAAATAAGGATCAACGCCATTACAAGCGAGTAGGGGAACATCTTTTTTAAGATGTAACGGAAGTATTTTGCGTCAAATATTGAGGTTTTCGTAAGCATAACCAAGAACCTCCATTTCGTAAATAAATATTTCTTCGAGTGTTAACGGAAGAACATCAAGCAAAAGCGGATTTAATGCATTGAGCTTTGCTGTTTCCGTTTCCATGTCGCCTCTGATTATAAGAGTAGCAACAGAACCGTGTTTTTTTACGTTCATTATATCTATGCCGATAAAATTCTTTTCGCTGAAATCTTCTTTGAACGCGATCTGAACCTTGAAAACGTTTGATTTGATATTTGCGATATCGCCTTCGAAAAGAATTCCGCCCTGATAAAGAACGCCAAGACAGTCACATATATCTTCAAGCTCACGAAGATTATGTGATGTCATAATAACCGTAACTCCTCGCTCTGCTACCTCGTTATAGATAATGTTTTTCATAAGGTTTCGAACAACAG
>CAJGDF010000210.1 GCA_904502105.1 uncultured Clostridia bacterium | reverse complement strand
TGAAACCCCCGTCTTTGCAACGATTTCAGTGTAAGGTTCTTTGTCTGAAAGCATAATTGCAACATCAAGACGCTGTGCCAAAGCCTTTACCTCTGCTACTGTAAACAGGTCTTCAAAGATGGCGTACATCTCGTCCTTGTTTTTAATGGAAAGGAATGCTTCAGCGAGGCGATCTGTGGATTCATTACGTAACTTATCGTTCATTTTTTATACCGACTTTCGTTTTAGTATTTATATTTGCAATTTTTACTGCTTGTATCTGCGGCCTGTGGTAACGGGCTCTTCTTTTGCGTATCTTGTGCCGCGTTCATTTGTTACAGGCTTCTGGGCAGGGCGGGGAGCCGCGCTCTGGGGCTTTGCTGGGGTCTTCTTTTTTACGGGAGCCGCAGCAGGGATAACATCTCTGTGCTTTGTATATACGGACCTGTCACCAAGGCGATCTCTTCTGCGTTCTCTCGCTCTCTTCTGTCTTGTGATATTGGAATAGATATAGAAGAATATCAGCACTGCAAGAATTATAAGAATGATGATGAATACGATGAGCAATACCACGGAAGCGGCGCTTACGGGCTTCTTTTCTTTTTCGGGCTTTGAGTTTTCGTCCTGTTCGTCATCTCCGGATATCTTTATGGGTGTTTCCAACATAGTCTTGTTTGACGTTAAGGAGAATGTTCCTATTTCGGGGTACATGTAGGTACCGGAATCGTCAGAAACACATAAAGTATATGTAGGATCGGGCGAAGTCGAGGAAAGAACCTCGGGGGTATTATCTGTTATAACTACAGCATCCTCGTTAACCGTAAAGTGAAGAAGAACGGTTATGGGCTTGTCTGCGTAGATAGTGGCTGTGCCGGTTATGTATTCGCCGTCAATTATCTGCTTGGGGCTTCTGGGAAGCTTTTCCACACCAATTGTAACTTCTTTAAAGTAATTAAATCCGTAATTAAAAAGGTTTATGGCATCGGCAAATCGTGCATCGCCGTCCTTGCAGTTATACACCGCAACTATAAGCTGACGTCCGTTCTTTTCCGCCATAGCAACAAATCCGTATCCGGAGTATTCTGTGTAACCTGTTTTACCGCCGATACAGAAGGGATAGTTAAATTCGCCGGTTTTGAGAAGGTTGTTGCCGTTTGTTATGTATTTTCTGGCCTCTTTTTTGTTTGTTGCGGGAATGGTATAGGAAACGGTAGACATTATTTCTCTGATTCCGTTAACTTCCATAACGCTACGCAAAATAAGAGCCATGTCGTAAGCGGTAGTAATGTGATTTTCTTCATACATACCGTGGGCATTGGTAAAGTTTGTATTGAGCGCTCCTGCGGATTCTGCAAATTCGTTCATCATGGAGGTGAACATTGCAATCTTTTCCGCAAAGGTAGGGGACTGGTCGGCAGAAAACTGCTTGCCCGCAACCATTTCGGCAATGGCGTTGGAAGCATCATTGCCCGAATGGAGCAAACTACCGTACATAAGGTCCTTAAGGCTCAGCGTTTCGCCGTAATCTATGGCTATATGAGAGGAGGCACCCTTCTGGCCATCATCGATTGCATCTCTAGAAACCGTTGTTGTTTCTGCAGGAAGAATACCGCTGAGGGCGGCAAGGGCGTTTGTTACTATTTTGGTTGTTGATGCAGGATGCACTATCTGGTGCATGTTTTTTTCAAGAAGTATCTGTCCTGTCTTTGCATCCATAAGAACGAACTGCTGTGCAGAAACCGTGGGGGGAACTCCCATGTCAGTACTTGACGTTGCATCAAAAGGTACTGTAAAAAGGGAAACAAGAACTGCTATCAACAATATTAAAGTGAGGGGCTTTGCGATTTTCATATTGCCATATCCTTTCGGTTAATTACCTGTGTTGACGGGTATGAATATACTGTATATTTTGCGTGTGGCCGCAAAATGTCATTTTAAATCATTAACAGTACTATTATACAATATTTTGTTAGTGTTGTCAATACGTTTTTTAGTATTATTTTAACGCGTGAAAGTGCAAAAGCCATTATTAAAGAAAGAACGGAACGTTCAATTTATGACGTTCCGTGGTTCTTATTGCTTTTGATATGTAATTTTTGCCGTAAAACAAATTGTGTCACCATTTACGGCTGTTACGGTTACCGATTCACCGCTATCTTTTGCGTAAAGCTCCAAAATGTCGCCCGCGCAGGCTTCTTTTACGAAGTTGATTTCAAACTCTTTTGGTGTCTGTTCTGCTCGAGAGGGGAGAGCGTCTGTCACAAAGTATGCGTAAAATGCGCTGTGCAGATGTCCGTTTGCATCGGTGTCGGAAAGACGTACTTGTCTTTTGTCAACAAGGGGGCAGTCTGTATCGGGCTTTATTTTTATGCAAGGCTTACATCCCGAGAACTTTTCCAAAGGTCTGTATTCGCACAAATCAAAGGCGGAGGGGCGTAAGATGCTTCGTGTATGGGGATTTATTATTATCCAGTTTGATGTGGCAGCTCCGAGAAGTTCCCCTGCTTGGTTACGTACTTCGTAATCTCTTAAAGCGTAAACGCTTTCATTTTTGCGTTCCCAGGTGGATATGGTTATTTTATCACCGTAGGAGGGGAGTTTTTCTATTTTCAGGTTCAGCTTTGACAGAACGAATACCTGCCCGTGCTCGTACATCATTTTGTGAGGTACACCTCGGAGAGCGTAGTGGAATCCTGCCGTTCTGATAATATATTTTAGAAAATCGGAAAGCTTCATTGTGAGATTTGAGTCACATTCCTCAAAACCCACTCGCACGTCCATGTTGTATATGTCGTTTTCCAATATTTCAGAAAGAATCATGGCTAACTCCTTGGCATTTTTTTATGATTATATCATGTTTGTTTGTCTTTTGCATAAAAAAGATTCAACAAAATTACGGCCGTCAAAATTGGCGGCCGTAAGCAGTTATGCGTTTTTCTTTGAGAGAAGTCTTAACAGTACTACTATTACCGGGGCAGCTATTAAGGTAAGAGCTGTTTCCGGTCCCATAAATTGAATGTTATAAACGAGGGAGTATACCCACATTCCAACCGTATGTACGTAGTCGTTCCAATCTCCCGCCTTGGTAAGCTCGTACCAAACGGCACCGCCCACCACAACGTGACTGGCGTATCTGATAATGCAGACCGTAAGGCTTCCGAGAATAACGTTGATGATATCCTTTTTTGTAACGTTTCTGAATATTCCCGCAAGACCGATAAGAGTAAAGGGAATCAGGTAATCAAGTCCTATACACAGTACAACTCCGGTTGCAGAGGGAACGTACATTACGCATGGTTACCGCCTGTCCATCCTTGATGACCGCATCACCACACAAACCGATCCGATGACCGCCCTGGGCGGAAAGATAGCCCTGAGAAACAGAAGCAGCAGCCCATGGAGAAAATTGACTGGCTGCATTGATGCAGAAATGAATATCATCCTCTGTGACGATTCGACTCAATTTCTGCTTTTCCTGCCCTAAAATCAGCGTGGGCGGAAGATTTTTTCTAAGCCGAAGATCCTGCATTGATTCCTTACC
>CAJGDF010000209.1 GCA_904502105.1 uncultured Clostridia bacterium | reverse complement strand
TTACACATTTTTTTCATAATCTGAACTCCTCTTCTGTTTATTGTTGTTTTGAACAATTTTTTATAAAATATAATCATTTTTATATTTTACTGTATTTATTATAATATTTTTCATTTAATATTACTTATAAAATAATATTATAATATTAAAATATAAAGGACAGGTCTTTCCTGTCCTTTTGTATGATTTTTAACGATCCACAGAATGTATCGTTATATTTCCGAGATTGTTCTCTCCTGTTATACGTAATCTCGGCCCGTCCGGATTTCCCGATTTAGACTGAACTGTTCTTCCGAGGTTTGTTTCAATGTCAACCTCTGTTCTCCATGAAATGGGAACGAATATGTTCATGTTTCCGAGATTGTTTTCAACATGAAGAGTGCCTTGCCCCTGATACTGATTCGGATTTTCAAAGCAGATATTGCATGAACCGAGATTGTTTTCTATCTTTTTCTGATAGTCAAAATCAGAGCTGTCTATATAATTCACAGAATTTCCGATCGCCGGTTTTTTATGAATACCGTCAGTGTTGATCACCAATTTGAAATTGCCCGATATCATGCTCACACCGACGGATATCAGCACTGCGCAGAAGAACAAAAGCCAGTTGGAGATAATGTTTTCATCTTCAAGCTTACAAAGATATGCGATGTTTCTTTCAAAAAGCATAAATATAAATGAAAGCGGAATGAATATCGATCCGATCCTGCCCTTTATCAATCTTGAAATGATGTAATAAACCAATCCGAGCCCGATAACAACTCTGAAAAGCGATATTTCCCCAAATATACCGACTATCGGAGCAAGAATCCCGATCGCGTCAACAATTATCAGTGCCGCAACCGCTATCAGAATAATGCCCCAAAATATCTTTCCTGTTTTAATCATAATCTGATCTCCTCTATTTTATCTCTCAAAATTTTATAGTATGCACGCGAAAAATAAATCTTTTTATTGCAGTCTCTGAATTCTATTTCGCCGTTGCCCGTAAGCTCTCTTCTCAGCGAGCTTATAAGCTTTACATTCACTATCGCTGATTTGGATATACGCACAAAGTATGACGGCATAATGCTTTCTATTTCAAACAGTCTGTTGTGTGACAGATACATTCCGTTTTTCGTATGCGCATACAGCTTGCCGTCACTCGTCTCAAAAAAGAGAATGTCTTTCTTTGCTATGTAATATTCTGTGTTTGCATTGTAAAGAGGCAGATCTCCTCGGCTTTTAAGTGCGTTTTCTATCAGCTCTTCGATCAATATTATCTTTTCGTTTCGGCTTTTACATTTAATGACGATCTCTTCTTCGCCGTTCGGATCGGTCTCCGTTCTTATCCTCATACGTATCTCCTCCTTCCGAAAATATTATATCAGTTTTTTATTCACTTGTAAATATCTTTTCGCTGACAGGTAGATTTTTTGATGCAACAAGTAGATTTACAAAAGAAAAAGGCGGAGAATTGATCTCCGCCGGATAGTGAAATGAATTATTTATATTCTTTCATTGCAAGATAGTTTGGAAGAATGTTGTTTTCCAGCTGTTCGTCCATAACGCCCTCAAGAGCGGAGATTATTTCCTGTCCTGTTTTTGTCTGGAACATTCCTTCCATCATCTGCAGGCTTGTTCCGCCGATTCCGTAATAATCGTATACAGCGTTCTTGTAAATTGAAACGTAAAGTTCGGCATCTCTTTTATCAAAGAAGATCGTTTTGTAAAGAGATTCAATATGATCTTCTTTGCTTACACCGTCGATCTGTTCAAATAAAATATCTATAATGCTTGCACATTCTTCCGGACTTTCAACACCTGTGAAAATACTCATAGTTATTGCTGCGCTGTATGTCATGCCTATATCTTTAGAATCATATTGATCTGCAACGGGGAAAGGAACGATTCCGAAGTTTTCCATTTCTTTTGCGATATCAACAATGTTCATGGTTTCACCGAGCGCCATTATGCAAGCTCCTTGTGAAAGATCCTTCCATCCATCCCATCTGGTGAGAAATGTAAAGTCGTCTGCGTATTTTGTTATAAATTCTCTTGCCCATTCTATCGCTGTTATCATATCCGGGTTATTTGTTACAGGAAAATATTCTCCGTCTTTTTCATAAACCGGATTTAATTTGTATGCACCTGAAAAACCGCGTGCAAAGTGCGCATCGTGGCCAATGAATGCTTTGATATCATTTGTTCCGTCCGAAATGTGGAAGAGGGGAGTTATTTCTTCGAGTTTTGAAAGATTCCATTTGTTTTGCTCGTAAAAATCTCGAGGATCTTCGAGCGCATATCTCTGTATAAGAGTTTCATTTATAATAAATAACGTGGAAATGTTGCCGTCATTCGATTTCTGCGGCCAGTTGTTGGGTATAACACCGTAAACATTTCCTTTTGCCATACATCCTTCGAGAATATTTATCGGTCCGTATTTTTCTGAATCGGATAAGTCTATTATATTCGGAAAATCATTTAAGGGATAAAGTGTTCCGGCCTGTGCGGCTCTCATATTTGCATTATCGTTTCCGAAATATACAAAGTCGCACATTTTTATACCACTTGCGAGACTTGTGAAAAGATTGTTCTGAATGTTTCCACCGGCTCCGAGAGCGGTTGTGAATTTGAGTTTTAAATTGTGCTGTTTTTCAATTTTATCTATATGCGCCATTAAAAGATCATAATAAAGAGAATCCTTTGTGTAAAGGAATATGTGATCCGGATCATTTGTGTTCTCCTGTGCAATGATGTATTCTTTTCCTTCGAAATTTTTAACACTTAAGTCTATGCTTTCAAAGTCCGGCACTATTTCTTCTTGCGATGCGGTACATGCTGTTAAAATGAATAAAAGTGATAACGTTAATACGAGTATCTTTTTCATGATCGACACCTCAAAGTTTTATTTTATATCTTTATAATAGCACATGATGTTTACGAAACAATGACAATACTTTGAATTGTGAAAAAATGGTAAAATCGTCTGATAAATGGTTGTAAAGTTTGAATTTTGTAAAAAGTTACAAAAAAGTCCTTGTTTTTTTTGCTATACCATGATATAATAAACGAGTTGTAATACAAAGATCTAATAATGAATGAAACCAAGAAAAATTTAGGAGGTTAACCCTATATGGCTAAAAAGTACGTATACCTTTTCACCGAAGGTAACGGCTCCATGAGAGAGCTTCTCGGTGGTAAAGGCGCAAACCTTGCTGAAATGACCAACATTTTCAAGGAAAAATTCCCCGATAGAAACCCCGTTCCCCAGGGCTTTACCATTTCTACCGAAGCTTGTACTCAGTACTATGAAGACGGTAAGAAGATCAATGATGATATTCAGGCTCAGATCATGGAATATGTAACGAAGATGGAAGAAATCACCGGCAAAAAATTCGGTGACAAAGAAAATCCCCTCCTCGTTTCTGTTCGTTCCGGCGCTCGTGCATCCATGCCCGGTATGATGGACACCATCCTCAACCTCGGTCTTAACGAAGAAGTTGTTGAAACCATGGCAAGAAAGTCCGGCAACGCTCGTTGGGCTTACGACTGCTACAGAAGATT
>CAJGDF010000208.1 GCA_904502105.1 uncultured Clostridia bacterium | reverse complement strand
TCATACGGAAAACAGGATAAAAGAAAGAACCATAAAATTCGTCCTCCGTCAAGCGGAAGAACAGGTAATATATTTATCGTAAAAAGCGCAAGACTGCAGTAAATCAGTGTTTCTGTTCCGGATATTATGCTGTTTGGAATAAGGCATAATAATGTTAAAACTATATTTGCAAAAGGACCTGCCGATGCGCAAATGATCTCCTTTTTACAGGACAGGATCGCCGCGTTTTTCACCGTTGCCGATATGCCAAACGGAAGAATTTGAACCGAATTAAGTTCGGCGCCGAACAGTGTATATGCTAAAATATGAGCGGCTTCGTGAAAAGCTGATGCAATAAAAATATAAAGGATAAATTCGGTGTCACCGAGAAATGCAAATATGGCCCAGAAAACAAAAAACAGCGGATGGACTTTAAATTTCATTGTGAGTCGCTTTTGTGAAAATAATTAAAAATACGTTTAACGATGCGTCTTTTGAAACACGGGTAATCAATTATATTTTGTATAAATAAAGAATATGAATAAATTATGTTTTTTTCTGTTAATGCTTGACAAACTTAAGAAAAATGTCGTATAATTATAACTGAAAAATAATTGTTAGGAGGATTCTGCTGTCAAATGAGAAACACGCGATCTGCTCTTTTAAACGGATTTGCGATGTATTTAAAAAGGCTTGATAAAGCTATTATCATTCTTGCGATAGCTCTTTGCGCTTGCGGAATGGTGGCTATCACTTCGGCAGTTCTTGCAGACTCTTCAAAAGCCCGCTGCATACCGATGCAGCTTATAGGTATTGCGGGCGGTTTTATCATCATGTTTATCGTCGCAAGGATAGATTATGAATTTATCTGCGATTTTTATATACTGATTTCGATTTTTTCCAGTGCCTTGCTTTTTTTTACCGCAATTTTTGCCGACAACCAAGGCGGTAACTATAACTGGCTGACACTGGGCTCGATAAACGTTCAACCGTCGGAATTTACGAAAACCACTTTTGTTTTAAGTATTTCCGCGCATATATCAAGGCTTGGAGACCGACTTAATCACCCGTTTAACATACTTCTTGTAGGCGCTCATTTCCTTTTGTATTTTGTTCCGGTTCTGCTTCAGCACGACCTCGGCTCTGCGATAATCTATCTTGTTATGTTTGTGCTTATCCTGTATGTTGCAGGATTAAAATACAGATATATTATTGTCGCATTTTCCCTTTGTGCAGCTGCGGCTCCCATAATCTGGGAATATTTGCGCGTGGATCAGAAAAAACGTATAATTTACGGGTTTCAGCCCGAACTCGATCCTCTCGGATACGGGTATCAGCCTTTGCTTGCCAAAACAGCACTCGGTTCGGGTGAAATGGGCGGACTCGGTTTCGGAAACGGCATTCAGACTCAGAATGCTCTCCTTCCCGCAAACCATACAGACTTTGTTTTTGCAATTATAGGTGAAGAGTTCGGCTTTATAGGATGCATTATAGTTCTGATTTTGATGGTTCTTCTTGTTATGTTTATACTTCTTAACATTCCTAAGACTCAGAATCCTTGCGGTAAGCTTATTTGTGTTGGTATTGCAGGCATACTTATCGCGCAGACTATAATTAATCTCGGTATGGTTCTCGGGCTTTCTCCCGTAATAGGTGTAACTCTTCCGTTTGTATCTTACGGCGGTTCGTCTGTAATGAGTCTTTTCCTCGCTCTCGGAGCTGTTCAGAGTGTAAGAGAAAAAGAACTGACAGATAAAAGCCTTCGCTTCGGTCGAAGAAAATATAAAATACAAGGTATCAGAAACAATACTGTTGCAAAAAATAATAATAAAAATTATATAGATATCGAGGGGTAGTCTATGAATATTCCAACATATGACTTTGCCGTTGTAGGTGCCGGTGTATCCGGTGCTTGGATAGCATATGAGCTTTCTAAATACGAGGTAAAAGCTTGTCTTCTTGAAAAAGAAAATGATGTTGCTATGGGTGCAACAAAAGCAAACAGTGCGATTGTACATGCAGGATATGACCCTGTTCCCGGTTCTCTTATGGCAAAACTTAATGTTCGCGGTAATGAACTTGTAAGAGAACTTCATGAAAAAATGGATATACCTTTCCGTCAGATCGGTTCCTACGTTATCGCTCTTAACGAAGAGGGCGAAGCAAAGATCAAGGAACTCTATGAGAGAGGTCTTAAAAACGGTGTTGAAGGCATGAAGATTCTTTCAAAAGAAGAAACTCTTCAGTCTGAACCCAATCTTTCTTCCGAGGTTCGCGGTGCTCTTTTAGCTACAACAGCAGGTGTTTGCTCTGCTTTTGAAATGAGCTGCGCTCCCGCTGAGGTTGCTGAAAATAACGGCGTTGAGCTTATCCGTAATTTTGCGGTTTGTAAGGTTGCTGATGACGGTGAATACAAAATTGTAGAAGCTGCAGACGGCAGAACTATCCGTGTTCGTACCGTTATCAATGCCGCAGGTGTACATGCGGATGAGATAGCCGCACTTTTCGGCGATACTTCTTTCAAACTCGTCCCCCGAAGAGGCGAATATTCTATTCTTGATAATAATTGCGGTGATCTTGTTAATCATATAATTTTCCAGCCTCCCGTTAAATTCGGTAAGGGCATTCTTGTCTCTCCCACCGTTGACGGTAATATTCTTGTAGGCCCCACCGCTGAAACTATAGACGAAAAAGAAGATAAAGTAACCACCAACGCAGGTCAGAAAACTGCTTTTGACGGTGCCCGCAGATCTGTTCCCACAGTAAGCGAAAGAGAAGTTATCACATCGTTCTCCGGTGTCCGTCCCATTGGTGATAAAGAAGATTTTATCATTGGATTCTCTGATGCAGATAAGAGTCTTTTCAATGTTGCGGGTATCGAATCTCCCGGTCTTACAGCCGGTCCCGCTGTTGGCGAATATGTAGTTGAACAGCTCGCTTCAAACGGCTTTGTCTTCAATAAAAAGGCAAACTTTGACGGAACTCGTAAGGTATTCCGCTTCAAGGATCTTTCCGATGAAGAAAAGAACGCGAAGATCAAGGAAAATCCGCTTTACGGCAGAATTATATGCCGTTGTGAAACCGTTACCGAAGGCGAGATAGTAGATGCTGTTTTAAGAGGTGCGGGTGCCCGTGATATGGACGGTGTAAAACGCCGTGTAAGAGCAGGTATGGGCCGTTGCCAGGGCGGTTTCTGCGGTCCGAAGGTAATGGAAATAATTTCAAGAGAGCTTAACATCCCCATGAGTGATGTCACCAAGTTCGGCGGCAAATCATGGATGGTTGAAAAAGAATAATACGGCAGGTGTGGAATATGATTATCAACGTAGATGTTGCCGTTATCGGCGGCGGTCCGGCAGGCCTTGCGGCTGCTATCGAATGCCGTAAAAACGGTATAGAAAATATTCTTGTTATCGAACGAGATAAACAGCTCGGCGGTATTCTTAATCAGTGCATTCATCCGGGCTTAGGTCTTCATGTTTTCGGTGAAGAACTTACAGGTCCCGAATATGCACAGAGATATATCAATATGCTTGCCGAAACAGATATAAAAACTCTTACAGATACTATGGT
>CAJGDF010000207.1 GCA_904502105.1 uncultured Clostridia bacterium | reverse complement strand
CGGTAAAATTGTCGAGCACGGCGGTTCAACTGAAACCTTTGAGACATTCTGGACAAACGGTTTGATTAAACCAGTATAATACCAATTCCAATATGACGAACAGTTAGAAAAACTTGAATTTATCTCATTAAGAAGGAGAAAGAATAAAATGATTTACTATAAAGATGAAGAATTGGTTATTCGCAATATGGAAGAACCTGACGCACAAATCTTTTTTGATGAATATACTGCTCAGGGATGGCATCCAGAGGTTGAGTATTATTTGATGAGAATGAAGGAACAGGCTGAGGGGAAATGCGTTGCCTTGACAGCGGTATATCAGGGGCATCCTGCAGGTTCTGTGTATGTGTATCTAACCGCACATGAGGGACCTTTTAAGGGGAAATATTACCCGGAAATCGTTGATTTCAGCGTATTAAAAAAATACCAAAGAAAAGGGATTGGAAATAGACTGATGGACATAGCGGAGCAGATTGCGAAACAGTATGCGGATACCGTTTGTTTGGGCGTTGGTCTATGTGACGCCTATGGTAGTGCACAACGGATGTATGTCAAGCGCGGTTATATTCCGGATGGCACTGGTGTATGGTATCAAGGTAAACCTTGTATACAATATGAGACGGTTTGCACTATTGATGACGATTTGATTTTATTTCTTTCCAAGGAATTGAATAATTGATAACTTTTAGCTTGTCAGTGTGACAAATTCCAATTTATAGGTGAACAGATGGCTAAAAATATTGCAAATATACTTACCTGTTGCCGTATTATCGGCAGTATTTTATTGCTGTTCTTCCCTGCATTTTCCGTTGAATTTTATATCATATACCTCTTCTGCGGATTTAGTGATATGATAGATGGAACAATTGCCAGAAAAACAAACAGCACAAGTAAGTTTGGAAGCAAACTTGATACAGTTGCCGACCTCATTTTTGCTGTGGTATCTTTGTTTAAGTTGTTGCCTGCGATCCATATTCCACAGTGGTTATGGATATGGGGCGGCGTAATTGCGACCATTAAAATCAGCAATATCATATGGGGATATGCTTTTAAAAAACAGTTTATCTCCGAGCATACGATCATGAACAAAATAACAGGACTTCTTCTGTTTTTATTTCCTTTGACAATAACCTTCGTGGAATTGAAATACACTGTCACAGTCGTGTGCTCTATCGCAACCTTTTCCGCAATTCAAGAAGGTTTTTATGTGATAACAGATAATGAGCATACGTGAGCCAATTCAATTATATATACAATTAAGAACAGGCAATTGATTTTGCCTGTTCTTTTACTGTATTAAATTTCTGATTATCTCGTTTGAAACAAGAAATCCGCTGTCTGTTAACGAAATACCGCCCCGACTGTTTATTCGAGCCAATGATGACGATAAAAGATTTTGAATAAACATCTTTTTACTGTTTTTTGCAGAAATCGCATCAAATGTTTCTTTATCAACACCGTCACTCAAACGAAGCGAAAGCATGATATTCTCGTCAGCCAAAGCTTCTGAAGAAAGGGTTTCTTCAACTGTTAAGGGAACGACTCCGTTATTTTCGATAAACTCATCCGTGGTACAGTCTATACGGAAACGTGATGTTCCGTCAAAACCGCAAGCAGACGGACCGAATGCAAGGTATTTTTGCTGAGTCCAATAACACATATTATGAACACAACGTTTGCCTTTCTTCGCAAAATTCGATATTTCATAATGTTCATAGCCCGCAGCCGCAAGCTTATCGCAAACAAGACGGTAAATATCGGGGGCTATATCGTCATTGAAATTGCCGAATTTTTCATATAGAGGTGTGCCATGCTCGGGTGTTAAAATATAAGCGGAAATATGCTCTGGAGACAAAGAAATGGCTGTATTGAGCGTTTTTTCTATTTTATCAACATGATCCTCTCCGGGAAGCGCAAGCATAAGGTCAATATTTATGTTCTCTGCCCCTGCCCTACGAAGCTTTTCAAAGGCATCGACAGCTTTCGCGGAATCATGCAACCTGCCGAGAATATTCAGTTCTTCATCATCAAATGATTGAACGCCCATACTAAAACGCGTAAATTTAGAAAAAACAGACGGATCGAGGATATTGTCAACACTATCGGGATTAAGCTCCGTTGTTATCTCCGCACAGGAGAGATCAAAAGTATCATTCAGAGCGTTCAGAATGCGCAAAAACAAATGAGGTTTAAGCAGAGAAGGTGTTCCTCCGCCAAAAAAGACACTCGCTAATTTTTCGCCTTTTGACGCGTTATTACGTATCTGATTTTCAAGAGCATAAACATATGCTTCGATCTGTTTTTCGGATGATGCCGCAGAGTAAAATGCACAATAATTACATTTACGAGCACAAAACGGGATATGAACATATGCGGAAAGAGACACGTTATTCGTCCTCCTCAACCAATGCAGCCCATTCTTCGTACAGTTTTTCGTATTTATCTGTCACTTCTGCGATCTTATTTGAGATCTCAACTATTTTTTCGTAATCACCGCCTACTCCGTCATCGGAAAGACTTTCTTCAAGAGAAGATTTCTCACTTTCACATTTTTCCATCTCTTCTTCAAGACGGGAGATACGTGTTTTTCTCTTCCTTTTTTCGGATTCCTCAGCCTTTTTACGTTGATAGTCGTTTTCTTTGGTTGTTTTTACTGTTTCAACAACAGTCGTTTGTTTTCTCTTTTCAAGCTCGTTAAGGTAATTTTCGTAACCGCCTATGTAGTGAACGACTTTACTGCCCTGCCCTGCCTCATTTTCTTCCATAGCAAAGATCTGTGTTGCAAGCTTATTAACAAAATAACGGTCATGGGAGATAACGAGAAGTGTCCCGTCATAACCTAAAAGGGCTTCTTCAAGAGCTTCTTTTGATGCAATATCGAGGTGGTTAGTAGGTTCGTCAAGAATCAAAAAATTGGTAGGACGTAACATAAGCTTTGCAAGTTCAACTCTCGCTCTTTCGCCACCGCTGAGTTTTTTTATCTCTTTGAAAACTTCGTCACCTCTGAACAGGAATGTACCAAGAGCAGAACGAATTTTTCCGTTTGTCATTGTTGGGAATGAGTCGCTTATTTCGTCAAAAATTGTTTTTGACATATCCAAGCCACCAATGTTCTGATCATAGTAACCGTACTGAACACGCGATCCTTTTTGACAAGAACCGCTTGTCGGCTCCTGCTGTCCCATAATAATGCGTAAAAGAGTGGTTTTACCGCATCCGTTAGGACCTGTAAGGAATGCTCTGTCTTTTGCTTTGATCAACATATTTACATTCGAGAAAAGAACTCTGTCCCCGAATTTTTGTGATACATTATCAACAATAAGAGCATCCTGCCCTGTTTCAGAACATGCGGTGAATGTAAATTCAACTTCATCCGGATCTTTGGGCGGATCAACGACAGTCGCTTTTATATGCTCGATCTGCTTTTGTTTGGATTTGATTGTAACGTAATTGCGTTCTTGATTAAAACGTTTTTGTTGTTCAATTATGCCTTCAATTCGTTCAATTTCCTTTTGCTTACGTTCATAGTCACGTTCCGCGGTAAGCCTATCCAAAGCTTTGAGTTCTTT
>CAJGDF010000206.1 GCA_904502105.1 uncultured Clostridia bacterium | reverse complement strand
CTGTGTAATGCATCTTTACGGCACGCGCCTTGATAGTTATGCCTCTTTCTCTCTCAAGATCCATGTTGTCAAGAAGCTGAGCTTCCATGTCTCTGTCCGCAACGGTCTTTGTAAGCTGCAAAAGCCTGTCCGCAAGAGTAGATTTACCGTGGTCGATATGTGCTATTATGGAAAAATTACGTATAAGACTGATGTCGTTATTCATATGTCACCCAAAAATCCGAAAATGTATAATAAAAAATTGTTTCTTCAACAACAAAACGACGCTCCAAAAGCCAAAGCATTCTGATGCTTCGGTCTGTGTTCGGGCGTCTTGAAAATATGAGGGTTTATAATAAATTTCCCACGCGGCCGTGGGGAATACACGGTTTTTCAACTGTGCAATTCTACGGCAAATTTAAGCCCTGCTTCTATAGTGGGTTAATTCCTCTCCACTGTTTTGTGCTCCCAACGTTCGGATGTTTATCCGAGAGGTCTGCTCCCCCGCAGTGGAAGCCGGAATCCCAAATCACAGGTGTAGGTTTTAATTATAACCGCAGAACACGAACCGCGCAGGAAGATTTATAGCTTATTCTTCGTCTTCGTTTCCGTCAGAGAAATCTTCGTCGATCATAAATTCTTCTTCGTCGAGCTTCTCTTCAAGTAAGCGGAGTACTGCATTGAATTCGTCTTCGTTTTCGATGGAGGAAAGTGTGCAATCGTCACCTTCGGTCTCATCAACACGTAAAATGGTGAATTCGCATTCGTCGTCTTCAAAATGTTCTTCTTCAACAAGTGCAAGATAATCCTTGCCGTTATATTCAACACCGTCAACAACTACGAAGTTTATCTCTCTGCCGTCTTCATCGGTAAGAGTGATTATTTCATCTCTTTCAATTTCTGCCATGATGTTCTCCTGTGTAGCTTGATGATTATAGTCTATGCTGTATCATCTGATTTATTCTATAATATATAATACACTAAAAAAATGTTCTTGTCAATCGTTTTTTGAAAAAAATATATTCATTTTAATATTGATTTTTTTCTTTTTTGAGGGTAAAATACAGTTTTCAAAAATGTCACAAAAAAAGTGTCGAAAGGGTATTGACAAACGAAAGATTTTGTAGTATAATAACCAAGCTGAATGATGAACGACATCAAACAAGCAATGTGGCGGAATAGCTCAGTTGGCTAGAGCACTCGGTTCATACCCGAACGGTCGGCGGTTCAAATCCACCTTCCGCTACCACATGGCCCGTTAGTCAAGCGGTTAAGACACGGCCCTTTCACGGCTGGGGCAGCAGTTCGATTCTGCTACGGGTCACCAAGAACGTCAAGATTTTATATCTTGACGTTCTTTACTGAAAATCTCCCGAGTCGCGTGACTCAAAAATTAAATATGGCCCGTTAGTCAAGCGGTTAAGACACGGCCCTTTCACGGCTGGGGCAGCAGTTCGATTCTGCTACGGGTCACCAAAGAAACATCCGAATTATTTCGGGTGTTTCTTTTTTTGTACATTGAAAATATCTCCGGGAGATCTTCCCGGAGATATCTGTTCTTATAAATAAATATATGCTCCTATAGTTTTGACAGAATTTTCATCGTATTTAAGCCAACCGTCATCGATCGCCTGTTCAACGATATAACCGCGTGATATAGTGGGAGTCTGTTTGAAGATGGATACGATCTCCTTACGCAGAGCGGAAAGCTTTTCGTTTTCCATGTCTTTTGCATTGCCGTCAAAAATTACGAGGTTCGGTTCTATCTTGCCGTCTGTTTCTTTGAGATAACCGTATTCCGTCAGTTTGTCGAGATGAATTTTTTCTGCCTTATCGGTCTGTCCGTTGCAAACGAGCCAAAGTGCCAAACCTTCTTTATAGCTTATATTTTGAGGAGTTTTTTCTTGAATGTTTTTGTAAAGGAATTTAAACTGAGCGTAATTTATATTCTGTTTTATTTCGCTTAAATCGTGAGTGTAACAGCCGTGCATACCGACAAACGGAGGTTTTTCCCAGTCGATCGTCTCGTATCCGGACAATTCCCATTGTCCGTCGTCGGGGCGGTTCGTATAAGGACCATAAGATTGAAACTTTCCTGACGCGTACTGCAACGTGTCAAATGCTCTTACGAGCAATGCCCATTTGGCGTTTTCGTAATCGATATAACTGAGATCGACTTTTGCACCGTTTTCTTTGATATAAGTGTCTATCAGTTCGCAGAGTTTGTCTGTGAGAATTTTTTGAACTTTTTTATTTTCATCGTGTTCTTTTCTCTGCTCTTCTTTACTGATGATCTTGAAATTAGTCTGATATTTGTTCCCGTCTTTTTTCAGAAGTTCTTCTTCTACGAGAAATTCGAGCTCGTCTTCCATGTACGGTAACGAAATTCCCAGTTCAAGAGCCAATTCTTCCGCAGTCTGAGGATTTTCATATGTTTCAAGAAAAATATTTTTGTAAAGCAGATGCGTTATTATCGACCAAGGCTGACCTTTTTTGCCGTCTCTGCCGCTCATAACAAATGCTATCTGTTCGGGACTGTAACTTCTTTTACCGAATTCTCTTGCCATGTCCATACCTTCTTTCAGAATTTTTCGTGCGCGCTGAAGGCGCTTTTTTACGACTTCAAGTGTGAGCGAAACAGAATTTGAGATGTCTTTCAGACTTTTGTTTTCTATATAATAGGCAACGACAATATCCCGATAGTCTTTCTTGATGAACGCCAGTTCCCGTCGAAGGAGTGAAAGTTGTTCGCCGTTTATCAGCTCATCAAGAATGCTATTGCCGGTGTCCGCAATGTCACAGTCTTCGATATCCGAACCGGTTACAGATTCGAGTCTTCTGTGTTTTGCATCTGCCCATGCGGAATATCTGTTTCTGGCGATCTGCCATACCCATGCCGAAAAATTTATCGGAACAGTGCCTTTGTTTAGCGCTATAAGAATATTCAGTGAAATATCCTGTGTCAGATCTTCGGCTTCAACATGGTTTCCCGTCTTTTTAAGACAGAAATAAAACAGCTTTTCCATGTAGTTTTCCGTAAAATCGCCGATCAAAACATCTTTTGTCTGTTTAACATTTTCCATTCTGTTCTCTCCTTTCGCTTATATAGTGTCGTAAATTTCCAAAAGGGGACAATTTATTATAACATAATTTTTTTATCTGTCCACAACAAAGAACTGCCCTCTCGGACAGTTCTTTTCTTATATAATTTACTGCGGTACGATTAGGGTCATCAACGATTTTCTTTGTCCCTCGGTCGGCTCTTTCAGCTTGCCGTTTTTCAAAAGCGCTGTTATACAATGAATCAGGAACCAGCCGTCCGCGTGGAAAATATACTGCATTTCGAATTCACATATCTTTCTTAAATGCGCGGGGATCGTTGAGAGCAGAGCTTTTTTATACGGTTCTTTGATCTTATCGAATTCTGTTTTGTGCTTTTCTTTTATACGTTCGCCGATCGAGAGAAGTTCATCTCTGATCTGCTTGTCTTTGAGGATTATGACCTTCCATGTTGACGTGAAAAATCCGTCGTAATCTCCGTTCGTTTTGATATATCCCCGTTCCGTAAGCCATGCGTATTCGTCTTTCGAAAGCGGACATTCTTCTTCTCTTTCAAAAAGCG
>CAJGDF010000205.1 GCA_904502105.1 uncultured Clostridia bacterium | reverse complement strand
GAGGGAACGAGCGTGTTCAACAGTCATCTTCATAAGACGAGCCATATTGTCCAGTTCAAGACCCATATTTGTATTAAGGAGAGTTTCGTAACCTTCACGGCCGCCCCAGAAAACGTAGCCCTTACCGCCGAGTTTAACGGTGAGTTCGAGAGCTTTTTTAACCTGAGCTGCAGCGAAGCAGTAAACGTCAGCAGAGTTGGTAGAGCCTGCACCGTTCATGAAACGGGGGTTGCTGAACATGTTAGCGGTACCCCAGAGGCACTTGATACCGGTCTGATTCATCTTTTCGAGAATGTAGTCGGTGATTTCGTCGAGACGGCGGTTGGTTTCTTTGATATCGTCAGCTTCGGGAACGATGTCAACGTCATGGAAACAGAAATATTCGATACCGAGCTTCTGCATGAATTCAAAGCCTGCATCAACTTTTGCTTTTGCATGTTCCATGGTGCCTTTTTCAGCGCCGAAGGATTTATCTGCGGTTTCACGGCCGAACATATCGCTGCCGCCTGCGCAGAGGTTGTGCCACCAAGCCATAGCGAACGGGAGATGTTCTTTCATGGTCTTGCCTGCAACTACCTGATCGGGGTTGTAGAATTTAAAAGCAAGGGGATTTTTGGAATTGGGACCCTCATACTGGATCTTGTCAATGTTAGGGAAAAGCATAACAATTTACTCCTTATTTGATCTCCGTAACAGTTTCTGCTATCGGATAAAATTACTTATCAATATGGAACATATATCCATACACTTTAATTATAGCACATAAAAGAAATAATTTCAAGTATTTTTAAGTAAAAATTTATTGTCTAAAAAAAATAAATTCAACATCTTGAAATACATAATAATTTGTGATATAATCAAAAAAACGAATTTACTTACTACTTAAATATATATCTCGGAGGACATATGGCTAAGATCATAACACAAAAAGCACAGGACTGCGGCGTTATTCTCGGCGGCATAGGAACAGGCTCTGTTGAGCTTTTTCCGGACGGCGAATTTCATCAATGGCAAATAGCAAACGTTGACAAATGGGCTTATGTATTAAACGAAACAAGCGCATCCGAGGGTGAAGAACATACGGGCGCACTGTCTTTCTGGGTAAGAACACAAGCCGAAAACGAAACACCCGTTGTTCGAAAGCTCGGCATGAAAACAGATCAAAAAGATTTCAGATACAGTATGTTTGCATGGAACAAACCCATTGAAACAATAGAATTTGACGGTAAATTTCCTGTCGGTGAATTAAAGTATACAGACAGCAAGCTTCCCGTTGATGTTAAAATGAAGGCAATAGCGCCTTTTGTTCCGCATAGCGTTAAAGACAGCTCTATCCCCGGTTTTTATATTGATTTCACATTAACAAACAATACAGACAAGCCCCAGACGGTCAGTCTTATGTCACTTTTACGTCCTACATTCTGCAACGACGGCGGATGTATAAACGAGCTTTACACAGACGGCAATACCACGGGTGTATTTTTAAAATCCCCCCAATACCCCGCATGGCAAAACAGAGACAATGAACCGAACAGAGGTTCTCTCTGCTATTCAGTTGAGGGCGGCGATATTTCATACATAACTGCTGAGCATACCTTGTTCAGCCAGAACTTTGTATCATATTCAAAGCTCGGTATTTCAGAGGAATCATTCCTCTTTAAATTCAGAAAGACGGGCGAACTTCCGAATTCAACAGTCGGAAAGCTTCCGACTCAGCTTCCCGCGCAGATATCCGATATGACCGATGCGGCAATCGACAAATATGTAGCTGAAATGATGGAGTACCCGTTTGCGCTGTCTCTTCGTGACAGAGTACGTCATTTGAATCCCGAATTTCCGAGCACACGCGAAGAAAAAGAAGATTTTCTCTTTGCATGCAAAGGTTCTATCGACAGAATGGGAACAGATTTCGGTGTTTGCGCTCTTTGCAGTAAGGCAACGCTTAACGCAAATGAAACAAAGAAAGTAAGATTTATTCTTTCCTGGTTCTTCCCCAACCATTTCAGCAAATTCCACAACAGACTCGGCCACATGTACGAAAACTACTTTGAAAATGCTCTCGAAGCAAACAAATATCTCTCACAGAACAGCAAAAATATTGCAGACAAGGCAGAAGCTTTTGCAGATGTTCTTTACAAAACAACGCTCCCCGATTTTTATCCCGATTCATGGTCAGCACAGCTCTCAACGATAATCAAAGACTCCTGGTATATCAAAAACGGAAAATTCGGCTTATGGGAAGGCTTCAGTTCATGCGGATTCCATACTACCGACATTACCTATCAGGCTTCGTTCGGTCTTTTGGCACTGTTCCCTGAGCTTCAGTTAGGTCAGATGGAGATGGGAGCAGAATTTCAGCGCGAGGACGGCCGTGTTCATCATTTCTTTACGCCCGACCTTGACCACGTTGACAACGGGTTTGAACGAATAGACATGAACAACCAGTTTGTTCTTATGGTATGCCGCGATTATCTTTACACCGGCAACAAGGGTTACCTTGAAAGACTTTGGGAGCCCGTTCAGAAAGCAATGGATTCAATCGGACAGCTTGACACAGACGGAGACGGTCTGCCCGACTACGATACAACAAGAAACACTTACGATGCATGGAATTTCTCCGGAACACCGACATACATCAGCGTTCTTTGGCTCTCCGCCCTCAAAGCGGCAATAAAAATAGCAACTGTTCTCGGTGCATCCGAACGTAAAAAGCAGTGGCAGGAGCTTTTGAAAAAAGGCCTTGAATCTCTTGAAACAAGACTTTGGAACGGCAAATATTACGATCTCTGGCGACGTGACGATGAAAACGGAACGTTTGTTGACGGCTCACTGATGACCGATCAAATCTCAGGCGAATGGTTCTTACGTATGGCGGGAATCGGCGGTAACCTTTCCGACGAACGTATCCGTCATCTTATGCAAACCATTTTTGACGGCAACTACGACCCGAACTACGGTCTTGTTAACGCAACATGTCCCGACGGAAGCTCCGTAAGCCTCGACACATACGAAAACTGCCAGGCGGCAACTATCTGGACAGGCATCGGATATACAATAGCGGCTCTCGCTCTTTCTGTGGGCATGGAAGAAATATCCGACACGATCGTTGAAAGCACTCACATAAACCAGCTCAGATGCGGCAGATTATGGAATCACGAGGAATGCGGTCCGAGATACACACGTCCCCTCTCCTCCTGGACAACGATGTTAGCAGCATCGGGACTGAAAATTGATGCAAGTAAAAAAATACTCAGCCTTAACCCATACAAAACAGACATCACAGTACCGCTCTTTACAGGCGAACATATCGGAACTGTTGTTTTCAGCGGAGACAACTGTGAGATCTCACTTACAGAAGGAACTCTTGACGGTTGGATGATAGCAGTCGGAGACAAAATAAAAACAGTAAAAATAAAATAAGACAGAATATATCAATTAATTAAGAAAGAAGGATCATTTCAATGAAAATCACATTTACAACAAAGCAAAAAATCGGCAATGCAAGCCCTATGCTCTACGGCCATTTTCTCGAACATTTTCACAGACAGGTATATGGCGGCGTCTATGACCCGACATCAAAATTTGCAGATGAAGACGGTTTTCG
>CAJGDF010000204.1 GCA_904502105.1 uncultured Clostridia bacterium | reverse complement strand
TTTACAAATTCGCAGTCAACTTCTCTGATAATATCAAAAGCCTCGACCGCAGACCAAAGATAATATCCTTTATGGTCAACAAGAAGATTGAGAGGCTCGATCATTATCGTAACACCGCTGTTTTCGAGGATCGGGCGTGCGAGCTTAAGTGTTTCAACAATATTTTCGTGCTGCTTTTTACGTTCAGCACCTGTATCCTGACCGACCTGGGTTATAAGCCTTTTTACTCCGACACGGTTTGCAGCTTCGCAGCTTTCTTTAAGTCCGTCGAGCCACGCCTGACGGTAATTTTCATCTGTAAGACGGAATTCCGTTGTGCAAAGGCTTACAAGTTCAACGCCTGTTTCTTCACAGGTGTTTCTAACGGCATCAAGATCGAGATTCTTCCAGCCGTATGTTTCAGCCGCATCAAAACCGAGTTCTTTTATTCTGCGCAAAGCATCCGTAAACGGAATACCGCCGAAGAAGCATGGAACGGGAACACATAAACGCATATTAAAATCTCCTTATCTACACATTATTCAAAATAAACAACCTGACCGGATTCCATTGATTTATTAGCGGCAAAAACAAGTTCATGGGTCTTGAGTGCATCCTGATAACTGGAACGGATACCTGAAGCATCACCTGTTTTAACAGCATGAATAAATGCTTTATCAAGATAGAATGTGTGGTCGATACGTTCTCTGTTTACATCGTAAGTGTAATCATTTGTTTTGATTATGAGATTATTTCTCAAACGGTAGTCGATAACCATATCGTCGAGAGTTATAACAAGACCGCAGTTGGGACGAACGCTCTTGGAATAGCATCCGCTTACGAGAGTTGCGGTAACATTGTTCGGGAAACGGATAACAGCGGTGGAATGGTCATCCGTATCGTATTCTTCAGAAGCGTCAACACCGGGTTTTACCATGCCTGTAGAAGCTGTTGCATAAACGGAAAGAGGTTCGCCGAAAAGATAACGCAGACCGTCTGCAAGATGAATATTCTGTTCAACAAGCTGACCGCCGCAAGTACTCTTTTTCTGCCACCACCAAACACCGGGAATGCCGCCTACCCATGCGCCGTAAACAAGGCCGCCTTTTTTATGCTTGGGAAGTTCTTCTTTGATCATGTCCATAAGGTTGAGGTAACGGTCCTGGAAACCAACACTTGTTATAAGACCTGTTTCTTCAACTCTTTTTGCGATATGTCTTATCTGTTCGATATCCATATGTACGGGTTTTTCAACAAGAAACGGAATACCGAGATCTATAGCTCTTGTTTCTGAGCAGTCATGAGCTGTGGGTTCAATACAGATAACAACCGCATCGATAGTTTCTTTTGTTTCGTTGTCGTAAAGTTCATTATAATCCTTATAGATACGGGTAGCGCCGAACTGTTTCGCGGCATAAAGTCTTCGATCCTCAATAGGATCGGCAACAGCTACGACCTGAACATCGTCCATCTTAAGAAAAGAATCTCTGTGGCTGTTTGATCTTCCGCCGCAACCGATAAGACCGATACGTACTTTTTCCATAAAAAACACACTCCTTAATTAAAAATAATTTATTTAGCCAAAATTGTTTTTCTGTTAAATGATAACCGTATTCTCTTTTACGGCATACACATCGGGGACGAATTCCCCAACTTCAAACGGAACCTCAATATAAACAGTTCCCCTATCCTCTTCACGGAAGGGCAAAATTTTAATTATTGCGTTCTTTTCTTTCATAAAGCGAACGTCAACAACCCACTTATCACCGTTGAGGAATTGGTCTGAAATCAACTGACCGTTAATATAAAATCCTGCAATATTTCCTTTGGCGTAAATTACAAGATATTTTACATCATCATTCCATGATACAGAATATTCGTTTGAAATATCGGGAAGATCTTTGTAACGGCCGAAGAGAAGCTCATGAGAAAGAGTATTTTCAACCTTTTCGACGTTCAGCCCGATACCCTCTGTGGGAGCATAATCGACCTCATCAAGAAGTTCGACAGTTGTACCGTCAATGTCGATACGACCGACTTCAAGATCGAATGTTCTTCCGTCGTCAAGAACAATAACGGGAGCCATACCTCGTATAGGTGTAAAGGAAATATACTTTTCACCGAGAGATACCGGCTGAGCTGTAACATATTTAAGATCGAGGTCCGCAAGTTTTATACCGACAGGGAAGAAGAACGTGCAATCCTCGGGAATATCAACAGTAAATGAAAGCTTTCTGTCCTCAAAATCAATATCAAATGTATGACCGGGATGACCGGGAAGCTTTTTAAGACGTACTCGATTACTGATAAACATAAAGCCACCACTGCCGCTTGTTCGAAGCGCACAGCGAAGAGTTTTTTCGTCACTTAGATTTTCGGGGAGGACATCCGGGAGAACGGTATCCATAGGTGCGAGTATTTCACCGAAATCGTGAAGGAAAGTATGAAGACGACGAAGCCTGAACCAGCTTCTGCGAAGCTGTCCCATATCGCCAATCGGAGCTTCAAAGTCGTAAGAGATAACGGGACAACCGCCACACTGTAATGTAGAAAATTTACCTATCGGCTGAAGTCCGCCGGCAAACATATAATAACCGATAAGATTTGCGCCGTTACCGAGCTTGACAATAGCAAGATCCTCTATATCTTCGGAAACAAAAAGCGGTCTGCGACGGTAAGTTATCTGATTACCTCCACCCGATTCGCAAGTCATAAACGGGAAACGGTCTTTATATTTATCTTCGGAAATTCCGTACTCACCGATAAGATCTTTTCCGATAAGGCCGTCCTCACGCTGACGCGCGAAAAAGAGGTTGGGATTCGGGGCCAGAGGTCTGACATGTCCCTCCCAGGGAGCATCGGGATAACCGCCGTACATTGGAAGAACAGTTTCGGGAAGAGGCGCATTACCCCATGCGGTCGCAGTGTAAAGAGCAGCGGTAAAGCCCTCCGCAATGATTGCTTTTTGAAGACTTTCAACATATTGAGCATTATAGACCATTTCGTTTTCTATCTGGATACCCCAGAAATCGAGGTCTCTTATCTGCTCGGCAAGTTCATGAATATATCTTAAAGCATAGCTCCAATAAGGTTCTTTAACGGAACGAAGAGAGTCTTTACACTCTTCCATTACCCAATCAGGATGACCTCCGTTTCTGCATTCGGCGTTAACATACGGACCGGGACGCAGACAAAACTTAAGGCCGACTTCATGACAAAGATTTATAAATGAACGGATATCTTTGTTGCCCGTAAAATCGAATACACCTTTTTCTTCTTCGTGATGAATCCAGAAAATATACGATGAGACAACTTCAATACCGCCTTCTTTCATTTTCAAAAGAGTTTCTTTCCAGCGCTCAACGGGAACACGGCTGATATGCATTTCACCCATTACAGGTATACACGGTCTGCCGTCGGTTTCAACGTAACGGTTCGTTACCTGAACATTACCTTTACCGAATTGAGGCAGTACAAAGGTAGGCGCACGATCAATATTAGAATTGAAATACATTTCAGATACTCCCTTCTTAATTTTGATACATAAAAATTTATATAAATTTCTTTGCGAATAAAGATATTTTTGACTTATCTATACTCGGAGCCGAGCCGCCTGCCTTGATTATTTTTTTCATCGCAATTT
>CAJGDF010000203.1 GCA_904502105.1 uncultured Clostridia bacterium | reverse complement strand
CATATTAAATTAAGTTTGTCAAGCATTTTTAACATAAAACAACCTCATTCCGGGTTAGGAATGAGGTTTAATTATTATTGAACAGTTTTTTCGCCTTTGGTAATAAAGAATGTATTATCATATGGATTGAATGATTCGTATACTGTACAATTTTCGGTATAGACAGTATTTCCGTCAGCATCTTTTATTTCTGCAGAAATATTCCATTCAACATCCGCATCA
Source organism: uncultured Clostridia bacterium (assembly GCA_904502105.1). Taxonomy (GTDB): domain Bacteria; phylum Bacillota; class Clostridia; order Oscillospirales; family UBA644; genus HGM12619. The sequence goes on along the minus strand of CAJGDF010000203.1, from coordinate 3,404 downwards.
AACGGGTATATTCTGTAAATATCTTCGATATATACTGTCTGACCGACTTTTGATTTTAATGTCTGCGGTTCGTAATACGGAGCACCTGTAAAGGTGTAAGTAACATCATAATCCGCAAAATCGGGATTATCTATGGTTAAACCCAGATCAAAGAATAATGTACCCGATGCAACTTTTGCATAACACTGAAAACCGTACAGCTCGGGAATCTCGGTTGTAAACTCATTAAAATATTCAACAAACAGATCATACTTAACTGCAGTTTTATCGGAAAGGTTTGCTGAAACAAAAACCGTATCTTCTTCATTACTAATATAATCAGTTCGGATATTCAAAGGACCAAGGTCATATAACCCCCAATTAACTTCAAAATCGGTTGTATCCTCAAGCCTTTGAATCTCAAAATCAGTCATATAAACAAGTTTACCCGAAGGCGTAAGATATGCCTTATACTCGGAATAGCCGCCAACCATATAGTTGTATTCCGGCATATATGTGAGTTTTCCGTCAGTTATTTTTGCAGCTTCTTGTTCGGACATAAACTGAATGGAAGAGAGCGCATGTGTAGGATCAAAATCATTTTCAGATAAGATACTATCTTCAGATATCTCTGAATCCTCGCCAACTTCATCAATAGATTCTTCGACAACCTCATCATCAATGTCAGTTTTACCCAAATCGGATGATTCCGGTATATTATTACATGCCGTAAATGAGAAAATAACAGCAATAATAACAGTTAAAAAATACAGTTTATTCATATGTTTTCTCCTAAATATTTTAACAGTCCTATCCTCTCAAAACTTCGCTTGTATCGCGGTTATATGTGCGGTTGATTGCGATTGCGGCGAAGATGAGGGCGAGGAGTGCGGTTGCTATGAATGAAATGAGAATTGTCGGGATATTGAGCGAAAGGGTTTTGAACATTATAAAGTCTTTTAACGGTGTCAGCAAGATCGTTATGATGATCGCAACGCCTATGCCGTAACCGACAGATGCCCAACGTAAAAACCCTGCGAATATATCCCCGAATACCATGCCTTTTGAATAGCCGATAAACTTTTTAACGGCAACGGTATAATGCTTTTTATCGGTGTAATAGATGCAAACAATGATAATGTTGATTGCAATCATTATCGCAAGCGAAACGAGTGCGTCGGTGGGGCCTATAACAACTTCCGTAAGCGTTTGGTCTACGGATTCCGTTAAAGCTTCGTTTTCAAGACTTGCAAGGAAGACTTCGTTTACTTCTGCGATGTTTTTCTTTGTTGTACCATCAATAAAATAAGTGCCGGTTTTACCGTATTTTTCGAGGACAGTATCAAGCGGCATGAAGACCCATTCGTCAAGACGTGTTTCCGTCCCGTCGGGTTTACCTGCAATGCCGATGACTTCATAATCCGTATTGAGATATGTATAATATGCCGTTCCGTCTTCTCTTACGGTTGCAAAGTCTTCGTAAGCTTTTTTACCCATGACAACGACTTTTCTTCTCTTGCCGCCGTACATTTCTTCTTCATCGAAATATCGACCGCTGATAATATCGGGCAATGCCACGTCTCCCTCGTAATATGTACCTCTGATATATGGGGCGGAATCCGTGTAGTTTATAGTGACGAATTTATCGAGAACATAATCTGTGCCTAATTCTTTGTATTGCGGTGTTATGGTAACGTTTTCGCCAAGAGACGGGTCGTTAAATACGGTTACTTTCTTTGTGTTTTCGGTGTAGAAATGTCTGTAATACATATCCACGCTGTTTATATGAACAAAATAGCTTACTGCAAAGATTATGCAGACACTGATAACTGCAAATGCTGAGACTGTTACGACTTTATAGACCGTTCCTCTTCCGCCGTCGGCATAAACTTTATCTCTGAGCACAGAACTGAGATCAATTTTTCTCATTCTTCCGACAACGATAAAGAAACAAATGAGTGTAAACAAAACGAGCATCGCAAGGCAGATCATCCAGCCGTATTTAAAGCCGAATTGAGATTCGATGGGGAAGTTATTTATGTAATTAGTTATAATGTTTCTTATACCGTAAGCATTTGAGCCGACAATGAACCCAAGAAGCGAATAGAGAGCTATTTCTCCTATTATATAAAAATAGATATTGCCGTAGGTTGCTCCGCTGATAAGGTGAATGGCGTAATTTCTGATATTTGAAGATATCCGATTGACTGTTACAAGAACTATCGAGACGAATGAGAATAAAACCGTTATGTATGTCAACGCCATTCGGATATTCATGTTATCTTTGTAATTATTGGTAATAGCAACAGATGAAACGAGATATTTAGTGAAAGTTATTTTTTCCGCGATATCATTATCTACAAGAATTTGATTCAACTGTTCCATTATCTCTTTTTCATTTTCTTTTTCAACCAGAATATACATACCCTGATATCCGTTTGCAAACATACCGTTTGAAACTATACCTCCGGAGGTATTATACATATCGGGGTATTCATCATATTGACGATAATTATAAGGAATAATTATTTTATCGTTGTATGTATAAAGAGTAGAACCGTTCTTGTTTATATATGTCGAATCCTCGGCGACAAAACCGATGATTTCTATTTTCTGATAGCTATCCTCATCTCTTATATTTTGATTGACCCATGCGTAGAGAACATCACCTATATCAAAATATTTTTTAAATTCGTAACCGAGAATAACAGGGGTTACAGAACCTTTTTCATACGTAAGCTCAAATTCCTCATCAGTAAAAAAACGACCGGAATCCAAACGCATGGGATAAGTCTCAAAAAAGTTTTTATCAATATAACACGATTTCCAGTTTGACAGATCATTATTAGCATCACGCAGTAATGCAAGAGGACCGTTTCTGTCTTTTTCCTCAAAATGAAGACATGGATCTAATACAACAAAAGAGATAGAATCGTTATTTACTACCAAATTTACGCCTTCGACGTTTCGAATCTGCTCTATCGCATTATTAAAACGAATAGGGAAACCTGTCGTATTCTGAGCAGTATACCATTCGCCACGATTTTCGTATGACCCTATTTCAGGTGTAAAAAAATAATATGTATAGTCGCTATATGCGGTATTTACCATCTCTAACTGATTTACAGAGTATTTATACTCAAATGATGTTGAAAAAATGATAAATGCTGTAATTGCGATCTGCAAGATGAACAATAAAGAAACCAAAGGTTCTTTTTTTAAGTTAGACCAGATGTTTTGAAATAGGATATACATAGTTTTTACCTCCTGTTTGTTTAATAAAAAAAGCATAAAGCACCTATGAAAAAAATCATGTACTTTATGCGATCACGTCCTTTTCTTTTATTATAGCACAGACGATATAAATTTGTCAATATAATATATAAAAACCTGCGACAGATTTTTTTCGTCGCAGGTTGATGTTG
>CAJGDF010000202.1 GCA_904502105.1 uncultured Clostridia bacterium | reverse complement strand
GCAGATGCAAAGATCAGTTTCTTCGTAAAGACGCTTTGCCTGTTCTTCGAGAAAACGCAGAAGATCATCGTTCAATTTGTCGTTCGGGTGGAATTTGTCGGGATCGGGAGTTTCAAACTCCTGATGCATATCGGTGTTTCCTCTGTAGTCGAAATAATATCCGCCTTTCGGACAGTATGCGCCTCTGTTTTGCCATATGATGCTTCCGTCTTCGTTTTCTGTAAAGTTTTGATTTACGGGAACAGAAAACGTTTTGCCCCATAATTTCTGCTCTTTCCACTGATCTTCAATATCTCCGCGGAATTGGCTTGAACACATATTGGGAGAGGACAGCAGGATAATATCTCCGCCCATTGCGTTTATGACGGGCTCTTCAAAAACAGCGTTGGTCATAAAGGTGTCAAGCTTTGTCGGAGTCCCTTCGCATCCGAGGACTTTCTTTAATTTATCATATGTAACGATATGTAATCCGGTAGTCTCACATCCGCCGAGACCGTTCGGTATTTTGTCGGGTATTTGGTGGTTTAACACCGCACGTACACGTTCTCTTGAAGTCATGGATCTTTCCTCCAATATGATTCATTGTTGTATTATGATAACATTATAACATAATGATATTGCTGAGTCAATACTTGAATCAAAATAATTGACATTTTATGATTGTTATGCTATAATCATAAAAAGAAACATTCCGCACATTGAGTGTGCGGAATGGTATGTTAAACAATAATTATTCTTCTGTTCTTTTCTTTTGCGATCTGTAATGCTCTGTCCTTTGTTATGCCGTTGCATTGGCTGAAATATATGACCTGATCCTCACGCAGACCGTCAAAATAAAGCTCGAGGTCTTCGGCTGCTCTGTCGTTTACCTGCAGAGATTTCAGGTTGTTCATATTTCTGAAATGAGGAATGAGCTGCGAATGGCTGCCGCATAAGTGGATCATGCCGCCGTTCGGGTAAACACCAAGAAGCTCATTGTCGAGATCCATAATAAATTCTTCGTAAAGCTCTGGTGAAAGCAGCTGACATGTGCATCCGCATATCTGTCCGTGTCCCGGCGGCTGTGTACGGTAAGCGGCAACTATGGGCTGTATCTGCTTCTCCGGAATATGCGCGCGATACCACTGATGGATTTCTTTGAGAAGGTCGTTTATTATTTTCAGATCGTGTCTTGCGGCTTCCGGATCTTCTATCATGGCAATCAGAATGTTCTGACCGTAAAGATTTACCGCAATATTCAGCACACTTGCAATCGTCGGCAATCCGAAAAGCGGAACGGATACGTCTGCTTCAACAAATGCCTTTGCAACGCGTTCGGCAATAAGCCATGTCTCATTTGTTTTAAGATCGGGCTTTTTGAGTTCACCTATCGGGGTCGTTAAATAAAAACTGTTCCATCCGCCCGATTTACGAACGACCTCCGCGCCGAATATCTTGTCTATAAAATGTACTCCGTAGGGGTCCTGCTGAATGCAAAGAGGAACGAAACGTTCTTCCGAAATAACGTTGTAAGCCTTGTTCGCAAGGTCTTCCAATGCCTGTTCTACCCATTTTTCGGGTTCGGTGTAAATAATATCATGGTCGGGGGCGTGACCGTAGACACCGTTAAGATAAAAAGGCTCTTTTCTCTCGCCTCTGTAAAGCGAGTACATATTTTCGAACCATTTTTCATGGTATTCGATAAGTCTTTTATCATTGAGTATCTCTCGTGTTTTTTCGTTCATACATCTTCCTCCTTGATATCTTAAATGCGTTTTTTTTATTATATCACGGTTTCGGGTAAAGGTCAAGGGGAAAATTCATAAATGCTGCTTCATAAATATGGAAGATCTGCGAAGCAAATCAACCATACTTCTTCACTATTACCTCTTACTTATTATCTTCAAAAATTCCTGAATGCGAATTTTAGTGAAGAGGTAAAAGGTAAGAGGTAAAAAGTAAAAATCCTGAACGCTTTTGCATTCAGGATTTTTGGCACCCCCAACGGGAATCGAACCCATAACTAACCCTTAGGAGGGGTTTATTATATCCATTTAACTATGGAGGCATTTCTTTAATTTTTAACGTCTTTAAATTATACAATATATTCTTTGAAAAATCAAGAGGTTTACAAAAATTTTATGAAATCACAGAATAAACAGAAAATTATGATGCTTTTCTCCGGAATTGCCGGAAAATATACTGAAAACCCCGATTATTTTCTCGGCGCTCAGGTCGAGTTCGTTTCGGGCGGTAAAAAGTTTAACGGAACAGTCAAAGAGGCAGACGGCGCTCTTGAATATTCCTTTTTGGGCAAACGTCGCTTTGAATCCGTAAATGATATGCTTTCCGCGGTCTGCGACGATATGTTAAAATACGATTCCGCAACATTTTCTTACCGTGAACGCGGTAAGACGACCGTTATTTCCGCCGATGACCGCAACGTTAAAATATCTGCGACGGAAACCGAGGGCGAATACGTTGACACCGCTCAGCTTCGCTCAAAAGACTATATAATCAATCCTCAGAAGGCTCAGAAGCTTATGCGTGTTCTCGGCTATCTTACCGAAGACGGCAAGATCAAGAACGATATGATCCGAAAATACAATCAGACAGAGCGTTTTATCGAGCTTATCGCGCCGATGTTTGACGATCTCAAGGATAACACCACTCTCCGCATTGTTGACTGCGCGTGCGGTAAGAGTTATCTTTCCTTCGTTCTTAACTATTATCTTTGGGAGGTTCGCCGCATAAAGGCTAAATTTGTCGGCATCGATATTTCCGAAAACGTAATTACCGAAAGCCGCAAAATGGCAGAGGAGCTTAATTATAAAAATATGGAATTTATCTGCGAAGATCTCCGTTATTACGACGGCGCGGAGTCTCCCGATATCGTTATCTCTCTTCATGCATGCGATGTTGCAACGGATATGGCTCTCGGCTACGCTATCCGCAGGGGTGCAAAGAAGATAATCTGCGTTCCGTGCTGCCATAAAGAGCTTCTTGATAAATACAGAAAAGATGACCTTGCCCCGATAATCAAGCATGGTGTTATGCGCGCGCGTCTGAACGATATCCTTACCGACGGCCTCCGTATGGCAAAGCTTGAGGCAGAGGGCTATTCCGTAAGCTGCGTTGAATACTGTTCTCCGCTCGATACCCCGAAAAATCTCCTTATCCGTGCCGAAAAAGTAAAAAAATCCGACCGTGCTGCGGAAAATGCGTATTACGATCTTCTCTCAGAGCTTTCCGTAATGCCCTCTATTGAAGCATATTCAATGCTTTCTGACGAAGAATAAAATAATTGAACGGAAAAGAATTTTTGTGAATTTTTTTCCGTTTTTTTTGTTTTACTTGACATTGTCCCGCAAATATGTTATTATAATATTAATTGTAGATAATCCCGAATTAATGCTATATTTGATTTAAGGAGATGTTCTTGTGCGAAGATTTTTAACATTGGTTCTTTTCCTTCTTTCCATGATGTGTATGCTTTTATTTATTGCCGCATGTTCTTCGGATGAAGTTGTAAAGGACGAAACACCCGATTCCGTTTCGGAAGATAGCATCCCCGAAAACTCCGTTGAAGATCTCCCCGAAACCACAGAAGAGCCTTCCGATGAAGCCGTTCAGACAACCGAGTCCGAAAACAACACTGATGAAAAT
>CAJGDF010000201.1 GCA_904502105.1 uncultured Clostridia bacterium | reverse complement strand
TTATTTTGTTAAAACCAATATCCGAAAGAGCGGACAAAAGCATTTTTTCCTGATTTGCATAGCAGATCACGATCCAGTAGCCGTAGCTTTTATCTTTTGCAAGACATTCTGTCCATGCAGCCGCTTTTTCTATGGTTTCATCAAAAACAATTTCGCCCTCGGTAACAGATGAGATATCTTTTTTCAAGGGCAGGGATCCGATAAAATACGTTGCTTTATCGGAAAAAGAATCGTTTAAACGTATGGGCAATCGCTGCCACGGAAGAAGCCTTTCTCGAAGAGCATCCAATCTGTTCTCTTCCGCTTTCAACTCATTGAGGCGCGCAACCGCTTTAGATGCATTATGCGCATTTGAAAGTATTTCCGCTTCCGTTTCGTAGTAAGTGTCAAATTCCGAACGGGTCAAAACGGGGTACGGTGTAAAGATAGATTTTTTCTCTTTGGAATACTTTCTGTAGATCTTAAGAGTTTGTTCAAGAAAAGAGATCTTTTCGGATATATCGTCGGAATGCTCGGTCATATTATTGCAGTTGACCAACGAAGACCATTCCTCATCCGAGAGCTTCTCCGAAAGGGGATTAACGTCAACAGCCGAAAGCCACATGAGATCGTCCAGCATAGCGTTTTTATCCTGAGACATCGCTATGACCGTGACTTTTTTCATTTTGACTATCGCCATTCGTTCACGATCCTTTCAACAACAGCGCGGATTGCGGCAGGCTTGTTCTGACGTGCATTTTCCTTAAGCTCGTCGCAGCTGTCTTTTACCTGAGTAAGGATATTTATCGCAAGCTCACGACCCTTTTGTTCTGTAAGCTCCTCGACTTTTTTGATTTTTTCTTCGGCCTTTGCTTCTTCAAACGCAGCGGACTGCTTTGCTCTGTCAGAAGCCTCTCTGATTATGAGCTTCGCCTCGGATTCCGCAAATTCACGGCGTTTACGGCCCGAATCTTCGGCCTGAGTTATAAGCTTTATAACCTCAATGGCTCTGCCGGTCGGTTCAGGGTCAAGAACGAGACCGTTGTCATTGTTAAAAGACATCAAACAACCTCCTTTTAAGGGATTTTTCAATGTAAAAAAGTGTATGTGTGTTATAATTATTATTATAGCAAAACAACTTGATAAAGTCAATAACTTTTACGTTATTATTTTGCTGATTTTTTTATTTTAATGCGAAAAAAAATTTGCAATTGTGTTTTTCAAAATTTAGTATGGACAAATCTCAATCATTATGCTATACTGTACCCATAAACCTAACAATAATCACGAAAAGAGGAACAATAATGACACGTTACGATAAACTTGCGGCAATGCGTCCGGAGCAGAAAAATCATTGGGTAGAACATACTGAAATGTCACAGATGTTTGAACGAATTTTTGCTGAGATAGGTGTTGCGGAAGAACTTTCAAAGCTTCCGAGCGGTGCTCTTGCCAATGAGCTTGTTGAAAAAGCGGTAAATTTTCTCTATGAAAAATTTACAATTTCATCAGCATTAACAGATGCAGACTGTCTTGAAGCGGAACAGATACTTCTCCCCCTGTCCGAAGAAGCAAAGAAGCGTACAATGTACTGCATTGCTCACGCTCATATCGATATGGACTGGCTCTGGGGCTACCATGAAACCGTAGCTATTGTTCTCGGAACATTCCGCACAATGCTCGACATGATGAACGAATATCCCGAGTTCAAGTTTTCACAGTCACAGGCAGCAACGTACGACATAGTTGAAAAATTCGATCCCGATCTTTTTGAAGAGATCAAAGCACGTATCAAAGAAGGCCGTTGGGAATTTTCCGGTTCAGCATGGGTTGAAAGCGACCGAAACCTCCCGTCCGCGGAAAGTATATCCGAACATATGCTTCGTTCAAAGCGCTTCCTCGCAGAAAAATTCGGACTTGATCCTAAAGATGTGAACATGGACTTCCACCCCGACTCATTCGGTCACACTCCTGTTATGCCCGAACTTCTCAATGCCGGCGGCGTAAAATATTTCTATCACTGCAGAGGCCTTGAAGGCAATTTCATTTACCGTTGGAGAGCGCCCTCCGGTGCAGAAGTTCTTGCGATAAACGAACCGTCATGGTATAACGACCCGATCCGTCCGGGTTATCTTTCTCTCGTTATTCCGTTCTGCGAAATGTTTGGCGGAATAGACGGTATGATAAAAGTTTACGGTGTAGGCGACCACGGCGGCGGACCGACAAGAAAAGATATCGAAATGCTTGTTGCAATGCAGAGCTGGCCCGTAGCACCAACTGTAAAGTTCTCAACCTATACAGAGTATTTTGCAATGCTTGAAAAATACAGAGAAAACTTCCCCATTCTCCAGGAGGAACTCGGCCCGACATTTACCGGTTGTTACACCTCAGAATCGAAGCTCAAGACCGCAAACAGAATATCCGAAGACAGACTCACTGCTGCAGAAACGCTTACAGCAATGGCAAATATCAGTGCCGACGGCAACGCTTATCCGCAGTACAAAGAGGCATGGCAAAAGCTTCTCTTCAACCAATTCCATGACATTCTTCCCGGTTCCGGTATTCCCGAAACAAAGGATCATGCTCTCGGTTGGTTCGAAGAAATCCTTGCAGCCGCAGGATCCGGAGCATCTCTTGCGATGAGAAAATTTGCACAGAACATCGACACTTCCGCATACGACACACCAGATTTCAAATACAACTCCAAATCAGAAGGTGCAGGGGTAGGATGTAAAATCAGCGAAAAATACCGCTACAATCTGCCAAACGTTGAACGAGGAAGAGGTAAAACAAGAATCATTCACGTATTCAATACCACCAAATACGACCGTCATGAGATAACAGAGATCCGAATTTACGACTGGCCCGGCAATCACGAGGTCTTAAAGGTTGAAGATCATACCGGCAAGGAAGTTGCCTTTACAATCGTTGAGGTTGCCGCAGGTGATAACGGACACAAATGCACAACCATTTTACTCGAAGCAGACGTCCCCGCATTCGGCTACTCTACATATATAATAAAAGAAGGCGAAAAAACATCTTACCATTTCGGAGAATTTACCCCCGATCTGAGAAGACATTACTACTATAAACCTATTCTTGAAAACGAAAATATCAGAGCAGAGTTTGACGAAAATAATATGACTCTCATTTCGCTTATCGATAAAAAGACAGGCAAAGAATATATTGATAAACCCTCTGCATATTTCGTTTACGCTCTTGAAAACGATAAGCTCCGAGAAGCAAATGCGTGGGTCGAAGGTATTCACACAGAAGAAAAGAACCTCAATACCGAATGCCGTGCCGTTCAGACAAAAATGTATTCAAATGCTGTTCAAAGCGGTATCAGCTACTGCATTGAATTTTTAAATTCCAAGCTTGAAGTAAATATAACTCTTGACAAGGGTGCATCCGCTCTTGAATTCAACGTTTGCGCTGACTGGTTTGAGATAAACAAGAGAAAAGGAAGCCCCAGACTTTTATTCAAAGCACCGTTCAATTACAATACAGAAGATTACGTTTACGACATCCATCTCGGAACATTTACCCGTCCGCAGAACTCGCTCCACGACTGGTTCGGCAGAGATTTCATTTACGCTCCAAACAATAGCTGTAAAGGTCTCGCACTTTTCACCGATACAAAATATGGATACAGAGGTTATAACAACACTCTC
>CAJGDF010000200.1 GCA_904502105.1 uncultured Clostridia bacterium | reverse complement strand
ACATGTAAGACCGCCGTCCAATGTTAAATAAACATCAACTTCCGTTTCTTTTTCGGGATAGAGATAAATAACAGGTTTATAAGCAACACCCGGCTCTGCCTCCCATTCACCTGCTTCAACGGTCAGAAAATCGACTTCTATACGCTGAGTCTGAGGGTCAAAATACATGTTTTCGTATGTACAAACGACCTGATCGCCAACACACCATTCATCGGAAAGAACGCCGTTGAGCTTGATCTGATACGGCATGGGAGCAGCTGTTCTCGCCAAGAAACAGTCAGAATATATTTCGGTTATGATAATATCGCCGAAAAGGCTGTATTCGGGTCTTTCCGCAATTTCTTTATTGAGCCATACACCGTTATATTCGGTAATTTCGGGCTTTTCTTCAACATTGATCTCAATATTTTTCGCCTCTGATGCCCAAAGCTCGTCGATCGTCTTGTTTTTATTTTCGCCGAAATAAACGACAGTTTTTTCGTAAACAGACGGGGAATTATCACCGACAACATCGCAGATTCTGTTCCAGTCAACGATCTTATAAGTCAAAGCGACATATTCCCTCGTGCCGCCGTCATCATACGAACCTTTCGGGATCGGAACAAAAAGCACCGCAAGAATTACAACAACCGCAATAACGGGGATCAATATTTTTTTATTCATAATACACATCCCTTTCGATTTTATCGATTTACTGTATTAGACCGAACAAAGAGGTAAAAAGTTCCGTTCTTTTCGTACTTTAACATAAAAAGACCGACAGAAATCTGTCGGTCAGGTACTGATGTTAAATTATTATTTTTTATCAAATGACGGATTGATAGCATAAAAGTTCTTACAATTCAATCTATCCTGCGCACTAAGAATGCTCGTTCAGACTGTATTTTCAAGAAAAACTGTTACTTACGCATTCTTAAGAATTGCCATTCAACTATTATTTCTTATCAAAGGATGGATTAATCGCATAGAAATTCTTACAATTCAATCTGTCCTGGGCAATTCTTAAACATTCGCCGAATCTTTGATAGTGAACAAGCTCGCGTTCACGCAAAAAGCGGATAGGATCACGGACATCCGCATCATCGGCAAAGCGGAGAATGTTGTCATATACAAGACGTGCTTTCTGTTCGGCAGCCAGGTTTTCGCTGAGGTCGGCAATAACATCGCCCGAGGATGCGATCATAGCGGCAGTAAAGGGAGTACCTCCTGCGCTCTGCGGATAGACGCCTGTTGTGTGATCAACAAAATAATCGGCAAACCCGCATTTTTCGACCTCTTCGACACTCACGCCCTTTGTCAGCTGATAAATGATCGTACCCACCATTTCCAGGTGAGACAACTCCTCATTGCCTATGTCAGTAAATGCCGCCTTAAGTTCTTCATATGGCATTGCAAAGCGTTGGCTGAGATAACGCAGCGACGCACCGAGCTCACCGTTAGGTCCGCCGTACTGACTTGCAATTATTTTTGCAAGCTTGAGATTGGGATTTTTTATATTGATCGGATACTGTAATTTCTTTTCGTATACAAACATTTTTCTGCCTCCTTAATTTTCCCACGGCCACGGACTGTCTATCCATTGCCAGCAGTCGCCGTTTATGGGTGCAAACATATCAAGAGGTCCGTATTTTTGTTCATAAAGCTTTTTCAGCTCGTTATATTTTTGAGTGTAACATCTCATTGATTCAAGGGCTTTTCTGTCGCGCGGATGAGTGTCAAGGTAGAGATTGACGTCAACGGCGGCAAAATGCTGTTCGCAGATATTTTTTAAAAGCTGCTGTTTTTCTGTCATTTCAGGCAGCCCCCTCTCTCACCCTTGAAAGGGAGATCGAGGTCTTCAAAAAGAGTACCTCTGCAAAGCGCTTTTTCCTCGTTATACAAATTTTCGAATTTCTGCATCGGGACATACGACATTGCAAGCGGAAATCTGTCAACCGCCGAAAAGTCGCACGAACCGCATTCTTTTCCGTCTTTTTTGTTCAACGGACAAGAGCATCCGTCAAAAAGATTGAGCATTGACGGAATACATTCCTCGGTCTGATTCATTATCATATCGTTCATATTTTCATTCCTTTTTATTTGAATTTCACGACACGGCAGCTGCCGTATCTGTTAACAGTATATTCCCTTTCCGCAATATTCGCTAATTTCTTACAAATGCTTGACACGAGCGAAAAATCGTATTATAATTAAAGAAAAAACGATAAGTGGTTATTATAATGATAAAGAAAAACGATATTATAGAAGTTAATATAACAGACGTGAGCTTTGCGGGGCTCGGTGTTGCATCGTATTCGGACGGAGAGCTTGAAAATTTTATAATTTTCATTCACAACGCCATTCCCGGAGACAAGATCCTTTGCCGTATTGTTAAAACAGAAAAGAAATTTGCTTACGGTATAATCGAAAAGCTCATCGAGCCTTCGCAGACGAGAATTGAAGCGCAGTGCCCGACTTTTGACAAATGCGGCGGCTGTGTTTATCTCAACATGGACTACGAAACAGAGCTTGAGATCAAACGAAGATCCGTTGTCAACGCATATAAAAGAAGCATGGCGGAGTTTCCCGAGCCGCTCGAAACGGAACCCTCCCCCACACTGTCTTTTTACAGAAACAAGGTCATCTGCCCCCTTTCTCAAAACGGCAAATTCGGTTTTTATGCAAGAGCAAGTCACCGAAACATTGAAAACAACAACTGTTTTTTACAGGATAAGTCTTTTAACAAATTCCTCGTTGCCGCTGAAAAATACATAGCCGAAAACGGCGTTGTACCTTACGATGAAGTTACAGGCAAGGGGCTTTTCCGTCAGCTTTATCTCCGCGCGGCAAGAAGCACCGGAGAGGTGTGCGTATGCGCTGTTATAAACGGCAAAAAGCTCCCCAACGAAAAAGCATTTGCAGACATAATGGCTGAAAACGGTGCTGCAAGCGTTTATATCAACGAAAACACAACTCGCGGCAATACTGTCTTAGGCATAAATTTCCGCCTTATTTACGGCAAAGAACGTATTACGGACACGCTTTGCGATGTTAAATACGAAATCAGCCCACGAGCATTTTACCAGATAAACAGAGAGCAGACCGAAAAGCTTTACTCCTACGCGCTCGACCTTGCGCAGATAACGCCCGATGATACTGTTTTAGACCTCTTCTGCGGAATAGGTACGATAACTCTGCTTGCGGCAAAGAGAGGCGCAAAAAGAGTTGTCGGCATAGAGATCGTTGAAGAAGCGATAGTTGATGCCAAAAAGAACGCGCAGATAAACGGAATAACAAATGCCGAATTTTTTGCCGCGGATGCCGCCGATACGCTGAAAATAGTTGAAAAATGCGGCGGTTACCCCGATATAATAATTGTTGACCCGCCGAGAAAGGGCCTCGGAGAAGAAGCCGTCAACGCAATCGCTCGCCTCGCTCCGAAAAGAGTGGTCTACATCAGCTGCAACCCCGAAACTCAGGCAAAAGACATCGTTGCCCTCTCCGCCCTCGGCTACAAAATGGGCGACATCAAACCCTTTGATATGTTCCCGAGAACACAGCATGTGGAGAGTGTTGTGAAACTGTGCCGAACACAAGAAACCGAGATATAAATTTCCACGAGATTTATGATATATTCTAAGAGACTCGAATTTATAAGATGATATATGGTTTATT
>CAJGDF010000199.1 GCA_904502105.1 uncultured Clostridia bacterium | reverse complement strand
GGACACCGAAGTGGTGTCCATCTGGCGGAGAAAGAGGGATTCGAACCCTCGAAACACTTTCATGTTTACATGATTTCCAATCATGCGCCCTCGACCAGCTAGGCGATTTCTCCATGGTCGAATTAAATCGATTTTTAATTGTTTTCAGCACTCGCTGTCAACGTGGTATATTATACACCATAATTTAAAAAAAATCAAGCCCTTTTTTGAAAGGTTCACAAATAGTTCACAATTTTTTGTGGAACATATTTTCGATAATATCGTCTAATGTTCTGAAAACCAAAAGAAAGGTAAAAAACACAATGAAAAACAGAAAAAATGTACTCCTCATCGCAATCCTCTTCGCACTTTGCATCTTCACCGCTGCATGTAACGGCGGCGAAACCACAAACAAGACCATTGACCTTACTGCTCTTCATGATGAAGTAGTAGAAGTTTATGGCGAAGCTTTCACTGCAGGTTACTCCGGAACTCTTGAAGAACTTTCCATGCTCGTAAGCATTGATCCTTCTCACGTTGAAGAATTCTTCTTCAATATGCCTCTTATGTCTGTTCACGCTGACCTTTTCATCGGCATCAAAGCTACAGAAGGTAATGCAGACGCTGTTGAAACCGCTCTTAACACCTACAGAGATTATCTCGTTAACGACACCATGCAGTACCCCATGAATACTGCTAAAGTTGCTTCCACCACCGTTACCCGTTACGGCGATTACATCTTCCTTGTAATGCTCGGTGAATCTGCATTCGGTATCGATGACGAAGCTGAAGCTCTTGAATTCTGCAAAGCTCAGAACAAGCTCGCAACCGATATCATCGCTAAATACTTCAACTAATTCATAACAAAACACCTTATTGAAAAGCGCGGAATTTTATATTCTGCGCTTTTTTATATATAAAGGAGTATCTGCTTAATAACAGATACTCCAATTTTTGTTTATAAAAGTGTATTGTAATAATAAACGGGCATTGCACTCCAGCCGTGACAGAGGCTTCCTGCGTTGCCAAAATCGGATTGACCGACAGTTGTTTCCCAAACAGTTGTTGAACCCTTATCGAGCATTTTTTTATAAATGCTGTCTATTGAGGTAAGGACGTAATCCTTATATTTCTCTTTATCTGCTTTCAACAAGGCGTCAAACTTGAAGCACATCATGCTCAGCGAAACACCAACCATGCCATTATTTTCATCAGAAAGCTTCTCGGCTATCTTTGTTATACGTTCTCCGTCGGCTGCCTCACAGAGAATTGCAAGGCTGTTGCCAAGCTCGGTGAGGTGAGGCGCATCTGTTCTCATGATATAAGCACCGTTTTCTTCATCGTAAAATGTTTCATTTATATTTTTACGAACATCTGCCGCAAGATCAAGGTATCTGCCGTTCTCTTTTCCGAGAGCGGTTGCGATTTTCGCCATGTTTTCTGCCATTATAACAAATAAACAGTTGCAAACAAGATCGGGTATCTGCTCTGTGCTTGTAAAACCGTAACCCTCAAGATGAGCAGACCATTCGTAGAAATTCCAGTAGCCGTTGCCGATAAACGTTCTTGCAAGTCCGTCTCCCATATTGCAAACAAATGCTTCGAAAACCGAAACAAGCTTGTCCCATACTTCTTCGAGGAGGGTTATATCTTTGGAATACTCATAATATTCTCTTACGGATGTGAAATAATGCATTGAAAAAGAGGGAATGGTAAGATCGATGCCGCAGGGAGTTGTTATCGGTAAAAGATTATCTTTTCTTATATCTTTTGACATCAACTGCAAAGAGGCTCTCGCAAAATCGTATTCCTTAAATGCATAATATCCGCAAAGCATCTGGTTTCGGCTGTCCATCGCGTAAAGCGCCTGCTCACGCCACGGGCAGTCCTCGTAATGCTCGTGCATACATAATTTTAATGTATTTATGCAAATTTCGTATATCTTGTCACGAAGTTCATTTCCTGTTTTGAACGGTATTTCGTTAATAGGGTATACTGTCGGGCGAACGGTTGCTTTTTTTACAACGATCGGTTTTTCTGCAAAAATTTCAAGATATCTCGCCGAAAGTCTTCTGAACGGGTTCATATATTGGGTTTTGCCTCTCGGTATTTTTACTTCAACGCTGAAATCTCTGCCGCCAACAAGTCTGCGAACACAACCGTCCTCGATATGCTCACCGTACGCTATAAGAAGTGTCTGCTCAAAGTCCGATTCTATATCAAGATCGATAAATCCTGCCACTTCTTCATGCATATCAATAAGAATACGCTTGTTTTCATCATTCTTTATAATATGATACGGCTGCGGATCTTCAAGTACAAGCTTCTTAATCGGACGCAGCATTACCGGCATCGGTTTTTCAACTTCAACACTTGCCGAAAATCCGTCTGTATCAGCGGTCTGCCATTCGTCTTCTTTTGTTTTATCGTAAAAGAAACTGCAGCCGAGCTGACCCGTTATAACCTTGTTGTAATGGCTTTTGTATGCTTTTGAAATTCTGCTTTCGATTTTCTTTGAGCTTGAAATAACGGTGTCCCCGTCTTTGTCGCAAAGCTCGAATATAACGCCTGCTTTGCCTTTTTTGTAAACAGATGTCGTGTCTGTTCCATAGTACCAGACAACTATCGAAAGAGTATTTTTACCGTCAGCTGCATTTGTAATATCGATCTCATCCGCAATCTTCCAATGCTCAAAATCTCCGTACTGACCGAAACCTACAATATTTCCGTTCAGATATACCGCATAGTTTGAGTCAGCAGATATATAAAGCTTCATCGTTTCGCCGTTTCCGTTAAAATCAGCACGAAACTCCGCATATTCGTCTGCTTCGGGCTGTTCTACCGCCCATATCCATTTGCTTTTATCTAACATAAGACCGCACCGCCTTTTGCTTTTTTTCGTATTTTATCATTTTTACGGCTCTCTGTCAAGTCTGTTGCCCTTTTTTATTTCAATTTTTCTCATCCTATTTATAACTGCCAACAGCTCCTGCTTTCGAGGTAAATCAAGAAAACGTTCTGTCGTTGTGAAGAAAGAGGAATACAAAAAATCAAGCCCATTTTGCTCGATCTTTTCATACAGCTCATCGACTTTTTTACGGATATCTATCTTATGTTCGTTAACCGATATCTCAAGCTCTCGGAGCATAAAACCGAGAGCGTCAAGCTGACGTCTCGATATAATATCGTGAAGACCTCGGACATCGATGCGTTCGTCCCCGATGATGATAAAACCCATATCCGAAACTTCAAGCTTTTCACTGCCGCTTCCCTCGGGATATGACGAAAAATGCTCCGAATAAAGCGTTCTGCTCTGTGTCCAATCGGCAGGGGAGGGAGTGTCTGCGGAAATTCCGTAGCCCTCGCAGATAAGCTTTGAACCGTTCGTCACATCATGAATAAGATAATCTTCCATCATGTAAATTTTATCGGCAACGGAGAGATATTCGCCGCTTCCGCCGATAACAAGTATAGTCGAAACATCTTGCTTTTCAAACAGTTCGTTGACTCTGTCCGTAAACGGAGTTATCGGCTCTTTTTCGATAAGTTTTTTCATAACTTTGTCTCGGATCATGAAGTTCGTGGCACTTCTGTCCTCGTCAATGAGTAAAAGCTTTGCGCCGCAATCGACCGACTCCATGATGTTCGCCGCCTGCGAAGTCGAACCCGAGGCATGATC
>CAJGDF010000198.1 GCA_904502105.1 uncultured Clostridia bacterium | reverse complement strand
GACGCCGCTATGCGGCTATCGAAAAGTTTTGCCTTTGGCAAAACGGCAAACCGAATAACGAAAGCGGAGAGTGACTTATTCACAAATATGTGATATAATAAACTCAACGAAAAGTTGAGTGAACTCATTTTCAAGTCGATTCAATTGTCTTACGCTATGTGATATAATAAAATCACGGTACCGATATGAACTATTAACGGAGGTGCGATTATGGCAACGACCATGGGGCAAATTATAAAGAACCTACGCAAGGGGCGAGGATTTACACAAGAAGAACTCGCTGAGCGATTAGGTGTTACGTATCAAGCAATTTCAAAATGGGAAAACGATTCCGGAATGCCTGACATTTCGCAGATTGTGCCATTGGCAACAATCTTTGATGTGAGTACGGATTTTCTGTTTGGCATAGACCATACATCAGAAACAGAAGATGCACTCAAGATAGTTTCAACAGCAGATAGCATACAAGAATACGGCAAACTCGACACATATCTAAAGGCGTACGATATCTTGTTGGATGGCTTGAAGAAATATCCCAACAATTATATGATTACGTATAATTGTATGAACTTGGGTGTTTCTCTTTCATTGCCGGACAACGGATGGATATATGCAGGGGAACGTGCCGAAGCAATAATCCACGAAACGATCAGACAGGCTAATTTCATAATCACAAATTCAAAGAACGTCTCGGATATATTGTGGGCGCGACAGAACCTGGTTTTCTTATACAGTGCAAATAAGAAATTTGACTTAGCCACGACCGAAGCCCGCAACTTTCCCGTTCGCACGGATCTCACACTATACTCTACAATGGCGATCGTGAATGAGTATATGGGCAACCACGAGCGAGAAGCAACCTACTTGTGTAGCGATATTGATTATTCGCTCCAAGCATTCGAAAACAATGTCGCTCGTTTAGGCAAAGCATATTATAAAAGCGGAAATTACACTGATGCTATTGAGGTTTATGAAAGATTCTTTGCCGTTATGAAGGCAATCTTCAAAGATGAGTGTCCTCCGCCATATCACGACTTTGATTCAGGTGATTGCTATTTGTTGCTTGCTCAAGCGTATCTTGGAATTGACGAGGAAGAGAAAGCAATGGATGCAGTTGAAAACGCTGTTATGTATTATATTGATCTAATGAATAAAGAAATGGATAATGAAAACAGTTATCCGATAGTTGTCTGTTCTCCGATTGTGAAAAAACGTGAGTTTAAGCAGAAAATATCCAAAGAGATCATAAAAAAGAGACTGCAAAAAAAGTTATCCGATAAGTGTATTGAGAAAATTAATCAAAATTCTCGTTTTATCAAGCTTCTTAATATGGTTAATTGTATATAGAAATATTTTTATTTTAAATATTTGAAGGACTTCTTTGTTAAGAAAAAAGATTGAGAATTAAGAGTTCTCGGTTCTTTTATGCCGATATTATATTCAGTTTATTATATCTCTCTGTACTGGGAACTCTTTGCTGTTTTTTTTATAATGTCCTGTCGATTCGCTGTTTATGGTAAAGACAAAATCTGAAAAATATGCTATAACTTTTTTGAGGTGATCATAATGGATCTTATAAAGATCGGTAAATTTATATCTGAATTAAGAAGTGAAAAGGGGCTTACTCAAGAACAACTCGGTGAACTCCTCTTTGTTTCAAATAAAACAGTTTCGCGTTGGGAAACAGGAAAATACTTGCCTCCCGCGGATATGTTGATGAAAATGAGTGAACTGTTTTCTGTCAGCATCAACGAAATATTGAGCGGTAAACGACTGTCAGAATCCGAATATTATGTTTCAGCCGAGGAAAATCTGAAAAATGTTATTTCAGAAAGCAGTTTTTCTCTTAAAGAAAAATATGAGTATTTTGGAAAAAAGTGGCTGAAAGAACATATTGTTCTTATGGTTTTGATGGCAATAATCATTCTGTCTGTTTTAATTCTTGGAATCGTGCTCAAAAATTATTTTATCGGATCTATATCAGTTGTTTTATTTGTTGTTTTTCATGCGATCCGTAATAATATGATGATGGCTTATATTGAAAATAATGTCTACGGTACTGTTGATAAAAATAAAAAATGTTGATTCAATAAAGAAAAGGCTTGCAATATTGATTTTTATTTGATATAATGTTGATTATAAAAACTTCTCTGTCGGAGGTACTTATGAAAATAGCAATCATCCTGCTTGCTTTGATAGGCAGTTTGTACACCCTTATTCTTAACATTGTTCAATATCGCTCGGCGAATAATCCAACACCCGAAAATGTTGCTGATGTTTACGACTCAGAAACTTATTTGAAATGGAAACGTTACAGTTCAGAACACAGCCGTCTCGATATTGTTTCAACAGTAGTATCATGTATCGTTACCTTTACACTTCTTTTTACAAATGTTTATGCTGCTTTTGCTTCACTTTTTCCAAGTGGTGCGATCTTTCAGCTTTTTGCTGTAATTTTGCTTGAAATTGCTGTTAGTACTGTTGTTTCGGTTGTTCGCAGCTATATTTCAACAATGATTATTGAACAAAAATACGGCTTCAACAAATCAACAATGAAAACTTTTGTTTTTGACTGCATTCGTTCTTTGATTGTTGAACTGATTATTAGTTTTGTTCTTGTAATTCTTATGTATTCATTCCATAAATGGTTGGGTGATTTACTTATCGTTCTTTTTGCTGCAGCGGTTTTTTGTATTTCTCTTATTATTTCATTCCTTTATCCGATTTTAAGTAAAATAGGTAATAAATTTGAATCTCTTGAAGAAGGAGAACTAAGAACAAGACTTTCCGAACTCCTTACAAAACACGGTTATAAGGTCAAAGACATTATGGTTATGGACGCTTCCCGTCGTACCACAAAACTCAATGCTTATTTTTCAGGCTTCGGTAAAATGAAAACTATCGTGCTTTACGATAACCTCGTAAATGCAATGTCTCCGGATGAGATCTGTGCTGTTTTTTCTCATGAACTCGGTCATGGTCTTCATAAGGATGTTCTTAAAATGCAGATTATGAATATCGGTAATTTGCTCATAATGGCAGTTCTTGTATGGCTTGCTGTTAGAGAACCTTCGTTCCATACTGCATTCGGATTTTCAGAGGTTAATTACGGTTTTGCGTTTATCCTTGTAAGTATAGGCCTCAGTTTAACAAGTCCTTTGACAAGCCTTATAATGAATGCATACAGTCGTTTTGCTGAATTCAGGGCAGATAGACAGGCAGTAGAGGAGGGGTACGGTCCTGCACTCGTAACCGCCCTTAAAAAGCTCGCAAAGGATAACTTTGCGCATCTTGCTCCCTCAAAGCTTAACGTTGTTCTTGAATACAGTCATCCACCGCTCAGTGAACGTATAGCTGCGGTTGAAAAAGAATGTAAAAAATAAAAAAATCAGGCGGCAACCGTTTAGGTCGCCGCCTTTATGTATGTTATATTGCTTTGATCGCCAAAGCCTGACCGGGTTTTATATCAAGACAGATCTTTTTATCTGTTATTTCTTTGTTTTCAATAAAGATGTTTCCGTTTTCCGTGATTTCATAGATTGCAGCTTTGGTAAAGTCCGCATCGGGCATGTTCCATTCGCCTGCGCGACCCTGTTCGGAGTATGCAAGGAATGTCTTATTATCATCTGTAAGAGGAAGAATAACATCATCTTTATCTTTAAT
>CAJGDF010000197.1 GCA_904502105.1 uncultured Clostridia bacterium | reverse complement strand
TGCAAAGGTCACATCCAAGCAGTCTGACAAAAGCGTATCCCAAAAATACAACTGCAGAAAAAATAAGAATAAACAATACGCTTACAAAATAACTGCCTATAAATCCAAAGCCTGCAAGAAGACCTGCCGCAATGCCTTTTATCATAACTGTGATTATCGTTCCGGGAATACTCATTCCAAACCAGAACATTGCATCTGCCGTTGTGAAGAATATCAGACCGGAAACTGCGCCAAGCCATGCGCCGGCGATAGGTCCGCATGTTGCCGCACCGAGAACTACGGGAATAAGCGTCAGAGATATTGACGCGAAACCGCCGATCTTGATGAAGCCGCCGAGGTATGAAAGTATCGCAACAAGCGCTGTGAGCAATGCCAGAAGCGCTATTCTTTCGATCTTCGCCCTCTCTGTTGTTGTTTTCATTAAATTATCCTCCTTGCTGTCGTCCGCTTTTGCGGTACAACGCATAAAATTTATATCAACTGCTTTTGCAGAAAGATATTACTGTTGATTTTTATTTTTCTGATAAAGAATATTGAGTCCCTTCAATGCAAGATGCTCGTCTGTTTTTATTTCGTGTTTACAAAGCGGAATTATCGTGCTTGCCATGCCGCCCGTTGCATAAACGTTCAGCTCTTCGCCAAATTCTTCGTTTATACGATCGATCATTCCGTCGATCATGCTTGCATTTCCGTAAAGAACGCCAGATCTCATGCAGTCAGCCGTGTTTTTTGCAATAACAGAACCCGGCTCCTCAAGGCTGATCATCGGAAGCTGAGCAGTCCCGTCGGAAAGAGCATTCAGCCCCATCATTACGCCGGGGATTATCGATGTCCCGATAAATGCGCCTTTGTGATTAACGACCGTCATCTTTGTCGCCGTTCCTATATCAATAATCAGCGACGGACTTCCGTATATGTAATGCGCTGCCACCGATGCCGCAATTATATCCGCACCTACAGACGACGGGATATCGCATTGAATACCGATGCCGCTTTTTACACCCGGACCGACAAATATAGGCTCTTTGTTAAAAATAAACTTTATTGCCTTTTTTATTGAAGAATTAAGGGGCGGAACGACCGAGGCTACGATTATGCCCGTTATTTCTTTACTGTCTATTCCGTAAAGATTTAACGACTCCAAAAAACGGACGGCAAATTCGTCTTCCGTTCTTTGCATATTTGCCGAGATCCTTGAAACAAACCTCAGCTCGTCTTTTTCAAAGCCGCCGAATGTTATATTCGTATTTCCTACATCAACCGTCAGTATCATTCCGTCACTCCCTTTCGCTTCCTTGAGTATATCACAGAAAATGTTACATTTCAATACATTTTCGATTTTTTACGCCTGAAAATAATATAAAACCATGTCAAATGCAAATTTCAAGCCCGTCGGTAAACTGTCCGCTATAACATATTCCTCTCTTGTGTGCGCACCTGCACCGTCGTAGCATCCCACGCATATTGCGGGAACTCCGAGAGAGAGCGGTATGTTGCAGTCCGTAGAGCCGCTTTCGCATTTCATTTCGCAGCCGTAATAACGTCTTGTTGCCGCCGCAGCCCTTTCGCAAAGCTCGTTCATTTTTTCTTCATCAACATCTCCCGAACACGGGCGATCTCCTACGTTTGTTACGGTAACCGAAACACCTTTCGTGCGGTAAAATTCAATGGCGGCCGCAAGATGTTTTTCCATTATTTCAAGAGATTCTCTGCAGTCCGAACGGAATTCGTAAAGCATTTCAGCGTGCTGTGCTATGGTGTTAACAGATGTGCCGCCGCTTATCGTGCCGACATTGTATGTTGTTTTACCCTTTGCGGGAACTTTTACGGTGTAAAGAGTGTCGATCAACGATGCAAGATACGCGATCGCATTTCTGTTGCCGAATGCTCCGTATGAGTGTCCGCCCTCGGTGTCTATTTCTATTTTATAACGCTTCGAGCCGACCGCCTGTGTCACCGCCCTGCAGTTGTGGCCGTCAAATGTTATAAACTCTTTTATCCTGCCGTTAAAATCATCAAAAAGCTTTCGTGTGCCTTTAAGATTTCCAAGCCCTTCTTCGCCCGAATTTATAACGAACAGTATGCCGCAATCTTTTGGCTTCAGCTGATTTATCGCAACGTATCTCGCCGCAAGCAGAAGCGCGGTCATGCTCGCTGTGTCATCTCCAACACCCGGACAGTAGATCTTGCCGTCTTCAACCTTCAGCGGCAGGGGTTCAACATCGGGAAATACCACGTCACTGTGTGCCGCAAAAACAATCAGCGGATTTCTTTCCGTAACACCGACGGGATAGATCACGTTCAACGCCTCGTCGATATAAACGCCCTCCGCACCGTTCTTTTCAAGCCATTCTTTGCAAAACTCCGCACGCTTCTCCTCGTTTCCGGACGGCGCGGGGATCTGTGCCAATGTTAAAAGCAGATCATATTGCTCATCTTTTAAAGTTTCTGTATAATCAAGAATTTTCTGATCAAGTTCCATATTTGCCTTTTCTTTCTTCGCATATTCTCAGCGTTTCTTTGTACATTGCATGAAGATTTTCAGTCTTCCAGTCGTTCGTGTAGCCGTTTCCGAGAGTTATCATAAATCTTCCGTCGGGTCTTGAAAATGTTTCGATAATATAAGCAACTTCTTCTTCGACTTCCTGCGGCGTTCCGAATGCAAAAAGATACTGAACATCGATTCCCGCAAGAATACAGATCTTTCCGCCGTACTCTTTTGCGATCTTCTTTTCGTCCATGGTATTTTTCTGTATCGGATGAATAACGTCAAGACCGATCTCTATAAGGTCAGGCAGATAAAGCTCGATACAGCCGCACGAATGTAACCATAGATGACAGCCGAGCTCGTGCGCCTTGTCAATTATCTCTTTGTAGTACGGTTTGAAAAATTCTCGGAAGATCTCAAGCGAAAATAACGGACGGTCCTGAGCTCCGAGGTCGTCTGTTATCTGAAAACCGTCAAAATCAAGCTCTTTTTTGCCTCGCTCCATCAATCCGATATAAAAATCGGTCAGCTTGCGGAAAAGCTTATGTACATGCTCCGGATTGTCATAAAAATCCATCAATGCGTTTTCCATGCCTCGCAACTGCCAAAGACGTTCAAAATATGTCCACCAATAATGCCCGAGAACGTATCTTCCGTCTTTTTTAACATCATCAGGCAACAGCTTAGGCGTGTCTGCGCTCGGAAAAGTACTGTAAAACAGCTCCATTTCCTCTTCGTTATCCCAGTCCTCGATTATCGCTCTGCTGTCAATGCCGCCCTGTTCTTTCAGCTTCTTTCCGGGGAACGCCCAGCAATAATTCGGGTCTTCATCGTAGCCGTATTTGTCTCCCGGCATTCTGTATTTTACGTATTGAATATCTCTGGGGTAGGGGGAGTTCGTCATTTCAATGCCGACGGGATGCCCTGAATACATATACCCCTGAATGTAAAAATCATAAAAAAACGGGATCCTTTCAGCCGCACCCTTGCCTTCAATAACTCGGATGACTTCTTCTTTTGTCAGCGTTCTTGTCATAAACTTGGACTCACTTTCGGCTTTTCTTTTATTTTAGTACAAAGTCTCGATTTTGTCAATATGTGACGCTCTTTTACTTTTCACTTACGAGATAAAAGGTTGTTCTTTCTCATCTTTCCCGTGCGCTGAACATGGCATAAAATATCCGGTAAGTCAGTTTGTATTTCAACTCGCGTGTC
>CAJGDF010000196.1 GCA_904502105.1 uncultured Clostridia bacterium | reverse complement strand
TTACATTCTGATTAGCACGCAAAGTTGTTGTGAGGAAACAATATATAAGTCCACCAAGTGCTGCTGCCGCAAATGCCGCGATAAGAGCAAGGAGAATACATATTATGCGGGAGGGATTATCTACAGATGTTTCATATCCGTATGCGGAGGCAAATCCCGCAAATGCACCGAGGTACATTATACCGGGAACACCGAGGTTAAGATTACCGGCCTTTTCGGAGATTATTTCGCCCATTGAGCCAAACATGATGATCGTTCCGAACTGTACGGCCCTGAAGATCCAGGCAATTATAGTCTCAGTCATTTACACGTACCTCCTTCTGCGCATTTTTAGAGTGTTTAAAAATAAGTCTGTATCTGATAAAGAATTCACTGCCGAGAATGCAGAAGAGAATGATACCCGATATAATATCTGCAATATAGTCATTAAGGTGATAAATTGAAGCTATCTGAATAGCACCCTTTTCAAGGAATATAAGAAGGAATGCAATAAGAAGCATATAGAATGTGTTAAACTTTGAAAGCCATGCAACGATTATTGCGGTAAATCCGTTGCCGCCTGCCGTATTCGTTGCAATGGTATGTTTGTTTCCCGCAACAAGAATAAAGCCGCAAAGACCGCATATTGCACCGGAGATAAGCATAGTTCTTATTGTTACTTTTTTTACATCAATACCTGCATATCTTGCAGTATTTTCAGATTCACCGACAACAGATATTTCATAGCCGTGTTTTGTGTATTTAAGATAAATATACATCAAAACAGTAAGTATTGCAACAATGATAATGTTGAGAGTAAAATCATATCCGCCAATTCTCGGGAACCAACCTGCTTTTGTTGCCATATTGATAGTACCGAGAGAGGATGCCTGTCCACGGAGTATATTTGTAGAGTACGCAACGAGCTGAATAGCAACATAGTTCATCATAAGTGTGAACAGTGTTTCGTTTGTATTCCAGTTAGCTTTGAAAAATGCCGGAATGAAACCCCAGACCGCACCTGAAATGATACTTGTTAAAAACATTACAGTAAAGAGCAGGGGAGTAGGTAATGTGTTACCGAAATAGATCATGCAAAGAGCAGTTGCAAGACCGCCCATTAAAACCTGACCTTCAGCACCGATATTCCAAAATCGCATTTTGAAAGCGGGAGCTAAGGCAAGACCGATACATAACAGAGCAACCATATCTCGCATTGCCCATGCAAAACGGAGTGATGTTTCAAACGTTCCTCTGAATATCTGTATGTAAACATCTATCGGGTTAAGACCTGTTACAAAAAGAATAAATACAGCGTCTATAATAAGCGCAAGAATAACAGATGCGATTCTGATGCCGACCTTTTGTGCAAAGCTTATACTGTCTCTGTTTGCAATTCGAATAAACGGTTCGTGCATTTTTTGTGATTTAACATTGTTTGACATCTTATTCCGCACTCCTTTCTTTATTTGATCTTGTCATGAGAAGACCGATCTGTTCTTTTGTGGAACCGGGGCCATCAACAATACCTGTCATTTCGCCTCCGCAGAGAACAAGAATTCTATCGCATATTGCTGTAAGAACGTCAAGATCTTCGCCGACGTAAATAACAGCAACGCCTTTCTTCTTCTGTTCTTCGAGGAGATTATAGATCATGTATGATGTATGGATATCAAGACCGCGTACAGCATATGCTGTCATAAGAACTGTCGGATTTGCTGCAATTTCTCTGCCGACAAGGATTTTTTGTACATTACCGCCTGAAAGTCGGCTGACAGGTGTGTTTACAGATGGTGTAACAACTCCAAGTGAATCTTTAATCTTTTCGGCAAGCTGTTTCGGGTCGTTTCTTTCGGTAAAGAAAGATTTTCCTATTTCATAGCACTTGAGCATCATATTGCCAGTCATGCCCATAGATCCGACAAGACCCATACCGAGTCTGTCTTCAGGTACAAATGAAAGTGCAACACCGAGATTTTTTATTTTCTTGGGTGAAAGACCAATCAACTGACGTGATGTGCTTTCTTCCGGTGAATAATATTCAACACTTGATCCTTCGCAGGTAAGCTGTAATCCTGCAATAGATTCGAGGAGTTCTTTTTGTCCGCACCCGGAAATACCTGCTATGCCGAGGATTTCTCCGCCATATGCATCAAAAGATATATCTTTGAGAACCTTAACACCGTCTTTGTTAACAACGTTAAGGTTTTTGATTTCAAGTCTCTTGGTTCTGTTCTTCGGTTCAGAGCGCGAAAGGTCAAGAGATACCTTTTGTCCTACCATCATTTCAGTAAGTGATAGCTCTGTAGCATCTTTTGTTTCAACTGTTCCTACATATTCGCCTCTTCTGAGAATGGAAACTCGGTCAGAAACATCAAGAACCTCGTGGAGTTTGTGTGTTATAATAACAATTGCTTTACCGTCTTTTTTCATTTCTCTCATGACAGTGAAAAGCTTTTGTGTTTCCTGCGGTGTAAGAACAGCTGTCGGCTCGTCAAGAATAAGTATGTCTGCGCCTCTGTACAGAACTTTTACTATTTCAAGAGTCTGTTTTTCGGCGACGGTCATCTCGTAAACCTTCTGATCGGGTTCAATGTTGAATCCATATTTGTCGCATATTGATTTAACTTTTTCATGAACTGCTTTCATATTGAATTTACCCTGTTCATGAAGACCGAGAACGATATTTTCGGCAGCAGTAAAAACATCAACAAGTTTAAAATGCTGATGTATCATACCGATACCAAGATCAAAAGCTTCGCCCGGAGTTTTGATTGCAACTTCTTTTCCGTTTACGTATATTTGCCCTTCATCCTGATAATATATGCCGGAAAGGATATTCATAAGGGTGGTCTTACCGCTTCCGTTTTCGCCGAGCAAAGAAAGTATTTCTCCTCTTCGGATACTCATACTTATATCCTTGTTTGCTGTAACGGAGCCAAACCTTTTAGTTATGTTTACAAGTTTAATAGCATCTTCCATTATCTTGACTGTCACTTTCGCTTGGCGAAAGATTCCTTTCTTGTAAATAATACATACTTTTATATTGTGGCTTATAAATTATTCGAGACAAAAAATATAATTTGATATTTTCTCTCTCAAATTATTTATTCAAACAGAGGGAGGCCTGCTTGAATAGGCTTCCCTCTGTTATTTGTTTGCGAAAATGATTAGTTTTCGATAATACCGTCGATACGGATAGAGAAGTAGGGAGCACTTCTGTGAGAGGATTCGCTGAATGCGCCGTCAATGATACATTCAACAAGTTCGCCCTGGTAAATGGGGGTCATAGTGGACCAGTCCATGAAAGAAGTGTCTACAAGACAACTTGTAACGTGACCTGCTTCATCGGTTGTAACTGTGCAAGTGAACTGTTCAGCGGAAACGGTAAATGTATCTGTATCAAATACCTTGATAGTACCGTTTTTGAGACCTGCTTCAACTTCTGCAACTTTTTCAGCAGTACCTGCTGCACAGGAATTACCGAGAGCGGTGATTTTAACACCGTCGTTAGCGTAACCTGCACTGTAGTCAGCGGGCATCTTTTCACCGTTCATAACAGAGCTGATAAGCTTGTTGTAGTAAACAGCCCAGTTGTTGGTAGCAGATGTAAGAGCTGCATTGGGAGCAGTATCGATCATGTCGATGTTGTAACCTACGGAGTAGCAGATAGTACCATTGTTAAGAAGCTTTTCGGTAGCGGAAGGAGCACCTGTGGAGTCAGCATGCTGACAAATGATAACACAGCCGT
>CAJGDF010000195.1 GCA_904502105.1 uncultured Clostridia bacterium | reverse complement strand
GTGAATACATATGGTTCTACAACAACGAACGTATTCAAACAAAAACGAAACTGACTCCGTTCGAAAAACGAAGTCAGTACGTCATTTAAAATTTTATAATTACACCATAAGAAGGTGTTTTTGTACTGTCTGTACTAATTGGGGCAGTTCAAAGCTTGTTGGATTCTTTTTTGTGATAAATTTTATTTATTTTCACATTACGTGTTGACAAATATTCGTTTGTGTGATATAATACTCACATAAACAAAACAAAAGAGGATATTGTTATGACTCTCAAGGAAAAATTCAGAATACTTACAGAGGGTGCAAAGTACGATGTGTCGTGTTCATCGTCGGGAGCATCAAGAGATGCTCAAAAAGGAAGGATCGGGCTTACCAACGTGGGCGGTGTATGTCATTCATTCACAGCGGATGGCAGATGCATCTCTCTGCTCAAGGTTCTTATGACAAACAACTGCATATACGACTGCAAATATTGTGTAAACCGCACCTCCTCAGATGTTCCGAGAGCAATGATGTCACCGGAAGAGCTTTGTTCTATCGTTATGGGTTTTTACGAAAGAAATTATATTGAAGGTTTATTTTTATCCTCCGCAGTGTTCAGAACGCCCGATTATACAATGGAACTTTTACTCGAAACGGTTCGTCTGCTCCGTCAAAAATACAGATTTGGCGGTTACATTCATTTAAAAGCCATTCCTGCAGCCTCCCCCGAGCTTATAGAAGAAGCCGCGGCACTTGTTGACAGAATGTCTATGAACATAGAGCTTCCGACATCATCAAGTCTTAAATTATTGGCTCCTCAAAAGAAAAAAGAGGCAATAACAACACCGATGCGCCAGCTTTCCGAGTTATACGACGAACAAAAGCATTCCCCTTCCAGAACACGGACATTGATACCCGCAGGCCAGACAACTCAAATGATAGTTGGGGCAACACCCGACCCGGACGGTGTTATAATCCGCCTTTCCGAAGGTCTTTACCGTAAATTTGCAATGAAAAGAGTTTATTATTCGGCATACGTTCCCATGGGAGACCCTGCCCTATTGCCGATGACGCCTCCAAATCTTTTGAGAGAAAACAGACTATACCAAGCAGACTGGCTTTTGCGGTTTTACGGATTTGAAGCAAACGAGCTTGTTCCTGTCAACTACAATTTACCATCAGACATCGACCCCAAAAGCGACTGGGCATTAAGAAACATGGACAAATTTCCCGTTGAAGTAAACGATGCACCTTATGAAACACTTCTTCGTGTACCGGGCATAGGTGTAAAAAATGCATGGAGAATACGTGAAGCAAGAAAATACACGCGCCTCGATTACGATGATCTGAGGAGGATGAAGGTCGTTATGAAGCGGGCTAAAAATTTCCTGACGATCAACGGTAAATTCTACGGCGGAAGTCTCAACACAGACGTTATTCATTCGCTTCTTGTTTTGCCTGAATATAAAAAAGCACCGGCAGAGCAGCTCAGATTATTTCCGGAGGAAACACCTGTTCTTGCAGCCGCACGGCAAAACAGACTCCTTTCGGAGTCTGCTTCGGAATCTTTAACGGGGGAATTTTAGATGACTATCTACACTTATGACGGAACATTCACGGGTTTTCTTTCTGTTGTTTTTGCAATATACGAAACAAAGAAAATACCGTCGGCAATCGTTTGCGGTGATGAATATCAGACGGATTTTTTCTCCGAAACAGCAATTGTTGAAACTGATGAAGAAAAAGCAGAGAGAGTTGAGCAACGACTGCTTCACCATTTGGGCAGAGACGGTTTTTCGAGAATACTGAGTGCTTTTTCGTGCGGAGCAAATCCTGAAAAAAAAGGGATGATAATATTTAATTTTATTCGCCTTGTTTTGAAGTTCGGTGGGAATGTCTGCGAAATGTATAACCTTCATCAGGTCTCTGATTTCAATACTCTTGTACATAAAACAGACAAAGAAGCTCATTATATGCAAGGTTTTTTAAGGTTCAGAGTAACGAATGACGGAACATTGGTTGCAGAATATGCCCCGGACAACGATATAACTCATTTTTTAACGCATTATTTTTCTCATCGGAACGCAGAAAGCAGATTTGTTATCCGTGATACAGCCCGTGAGGTTTACGGTCTATACAATGGATCGGAGTGGACATTGGTATCCGATGATGTACGGTTGGCAAAGATTTTCGATGACCTTGTTTATTCTGAGGACGAGTTTGTTTTTCGGGATCTTTGGCAGCAATATTACGACACAGTATCCATTGCTTCGCGTAAAAACGAACGGCTCCGCACACAGTTTATGCCTCGCAGGTATTGGAAATATCTGACAGAGATCGTTATATAAATGAGCCCCAAAGAATTGATCCTTTGAGGCTTAAAAAACATATCATTTAATTTTTAACGAACTCATCCGTATCGTTTTTCGAGTTCATCCCGAATAATATAAGTCCAACGGACGATTGCATTCGGATCACCGCCTGTTGTTTCCAAATCTTTCAACGTAACGTCCCAAACACAGTTATTCTGATCACAAATATCAATAACACGACGGATATCTTTACGAACAAAATCCTCATCCACGCCAAACGAACACGCCGATGAAGGGTTCGGACGCCAAGAAAGAACATAATCACTGCCGATCTGTTCAGCACATTTGCCGACATCAGCAAAAGGAGAAACTGCTATGCGTCGTAGGTTTTTAAGTTGTTTTATAACAGAGATCTTATGAGTCAGGTCTTCACAGCATCCGTAAGCAGATAGGCCATAACGCTCCAGGATCGGTTTTTGAAAAGTAAACATAAACTCGTTAAACAAATCGGGACCCCAGGTTGTAAACTCCTGCGCCGCCATGTATCCCCAAAGCTGTTTTGTTGATACAGGTTTATCGTCCGCGGATGTTGGTTCCAATTCCCGACAATACGGCATAGCCTGATTTTGATGGTTACAAAGACGGAATCCGTTTGCCTGCTCTGTCTGATCGATATGCTCAAGAATTCTGTCACGCATCCAGGCAACAAGCTCAAGCAACCATTCGGGACGGTCAAAGGCATCCCACATGATATCTTCAAGACCTCTCAATTTGGCTAAAAGTGTGGCTATATCATTGTTCCACATTTGACAAAGAGGTGCCTGACGGTCAACTGCAATATCTAAAATACCGTCCAAAACCTCCTGATGCCACTCAACACGGCGCTTTGTCTCTTCTTCATCGACAGCATAAGGACGAACGGATAATTTTTTCACATCATCTTCATCTATTATAACCGGTTTATATGCCGCCGCACGTACGCTTTGTTCTGTTTTATACAGCGATGCGGGAAGACCGTATATACCGTTAGGGTCAATGTCCAAAGAGGCGCCCACCGTCAAAAACGGCTCTATGATCGTATCGTCGGAAAGCTGCATATAATATTGATTAAGTAAAAATCTCCATTCAAGATTACGGAGACCGGGGTCTTGACAACGAAGATCCGCAGATGTTATATATTCATGAAAAGGGACAGCTCGTATATATATCGGCGGCCTTGTAAAATGCAGACTGTTATGGTCTGTCCATAATTTACGTCTACGTTCCATTTCAGAACTTAATGCAAATTCACGGGTCTTCTTCGCAAGATCCCGAACACGTTCTATATCGCTCATAAAAGATCCCCCTTCTCCAAATTGAAAAGTTTTCTTCATTATATCATAGGTATATTTAACAGTCAAGTAAAAATAAAGAATAAATAAAAGCTTTGCCCGAATGTTTT
>CAJGDF010000194.1 GCA_904502105.1 uncultured Clostridia bacterium | reverse complement strand
ACTGACAGATATATCCTATCCCGACGGATTTAAGAAGAAACGTGAAGTTTTCCGCAGATGTTCCGGAAAGCTTGGCAAATGAAACAGTTTGAGAAAGAAGCTCAGACAGATGCGGCAATAATGAAATAAGCAAAGAGCAAACGCAGACCACAGATACGAGTAATCTGTATTCCTCTCCTACTTTTCTGACGAACACCGCAAATAACGTGCCGATGAGACCGACCGCAGCAAAAGGCAAAATATTCATACAAACGAAAACGCCTGTTTTATTGTATCGAAAAGAATTTTTATCTCACCGACAACAACAAGCAAAACAATAACAAGGCCCACGATCGTAACCATCA
This sequence comes from uncultured Clostridia bacterium, assembly GCA_904502105.1. Classification (GTDB taxonomy): domain Bacteria; phylum Bacillota; class Clostridia; order Oscillospirales; family UBA644; genus HGM12619. The sequence continues at coordinate 3,407 of CAJGDF010000194.1, read as the reverse complement.
GCGCCTGCTCGGAACGCTCCGATTTTGTAAGCAGCTGATTAAGAACAGCAACGATAACGCCCACCGCCGCTATCTGAAAAAGAATATCTATCTTCACGTCAACATCCGTTTCTTCGCAAGCACTGCGATATTTTTATAAAAACAAAACAACAATAAACAAGCCTGCAAGCACACCTGATTTTGAAAAAAGGCCGCCGTATTTTTTATATTTTTCTTCGGCTTCCGCAAGATGCTTTGCCAGCCGTTCAAGCACCCCGTCGCAAAGCAATTTTTGCTCCACCTCGTTTGACCGACCTATGGATATAAAAAAACTGTCAAGCGTTTTTTTATCGGCATCGGTAAGGCATAGGCGGCTTTCTTTTTCGTTTTTTACGCTTTTATACTTTTCATAAACCGTATTTCCGCAATCTTCTTTTCCAACGAAATAAAAAAGGGGACATAAATCTTTTTCTATTTCCGAAAATAATGACGGAAGATTTTTTCTGCCGAACGATATACCTGTTTTTATATGCTCAACCGCAGAAATAATTCCGCGAAGCTCTTCTGTTCTGCGCTTTAACGTCCAGCTTTTAAATATTCCAAGAAACGAACTTGCGCAAAGGATCAGTATCAATGCAAATTGCTTCATATTTATCCGCCCCGTATTTAATTTCTTTCAGCTCAACTATCTTTCCTCTTTTCTCTCCAACGCCCAGAACAACGGAAAGATCAAGTGCCCCGTTCTTCAAAAGCAGTTGAAAAGCAGCTCTTTTCGCCGCAGCTTCAAAAGAGTCGGCATGTGTTGAAAACACAAAAGAAACACCGCTGTTCATAGCGCTGACAAGGTTTTGAGCTTCACACACATCACATATCTCATCAAAAACAATAACATCGGGGCAAAGAGTACGGAGAGCAAGCCCGATCCCGTCTGCCTTGGGGCAGCAATCTAAAATATCGCAAAGACCGACGCTCGAAAAAGACGGAACACCGTCAGATATTCCGCACAGTTCACCTCTTTCATCCACAATGCAGACCCTTTTTCCACTTTCACCCAATATGCGGCACAGATCACGCAAAACAGTGGTTTTACCTCCACCCGGAGGCGAAATAATTGCGGTATTAACCACTTTATGGGATTTTACAATGTATTTGGACACTTCTTCCCCCACACCTATCATTTCTCGCGCAATTCGAAATACAAATCCGCTTATGTCTCGAAAGCCTGAAATATATCCGTTTTTCACGACCGCAGTTCCGCACAATCCTACCCTGTGACCGCCATTCACGGAAATAAAACCATTTTTTATTTGTTCCTCAAACGAATATACGGAGCTTTTGCACAGCTTTTCAAAAATACTGTCGATATCATATCTGTAAAGCAAAATAGCCTTACAGCTTTGATGTGTCAGACCGTTTAAAGAGATAAACAAACGTTCTTTTCCAAAACAAACACACGACGGACGTTCCAACCGCAAAACCAGCTCAGAAGCCGAAGAAAATATATTTTCGGATTCAATTACATTTCTTATACGATCCGGTAAAACAGAAACAATATTTTTCACAGCACTTGTCCCCCTCCCGTAAATATATATTTCAGGAAAAACAAAGATAGAACTTTTAAAACACAAAAAACGGATGACTCAAAGCCATCCGTTTATCTGTAATTCAATTATATTTTATTTATCCATGCAGAACCAAACGAGCATATCCGTTTCGCCACGGTTTGCAAAGCAGCTATAAGGAATCATTTTAAGGGTCGTTTTTTCGGTCTGAGGTTTAAATGAAGAGTAAAGACCGCCTTCAAAAGGCAAACGCTTACGGCAGGGAACTTCAAGAGTGACAAGTCCGAATTCTTCGGAGAATGTCTCTGTTGCATCGATCTCTTTGGGAAGAATGAAGCTGTGAAGGAATTCGCCGTTATCAACGCCTTCCGCACAGTAAACTATCGGACCACGCATAACGCAAACTTTACCTGCATCGCTCGAAATTCTGGGATCTGCGTAAATGATCTTTGCAGTCATATCAAATTCAACAACGATCTCCTCGCCGTTATTTTCAACAACCGCATAGCCGTTTTCAAATGTAAAATCTTTATTTAAAGAGAAATTATCGCACCATTCGGGAATTCTGATCGCAACCTTTTTCGCGCCTTTAACAGAAAGAGCAACCACACCGTCACGGGGATATTCAGTTGTCTGTTTACAGTATACACCGTTAAACTCGACCTCGGAAGAAGTGAACTGATTAACGTAGAGCATATCGCCGTCAACGCCGTAGAGATAATTTCCGAGAGTAGCAATAAGTCTTGTTACGTTAGGAGGACAGCATGAGCAGCTGAAGCATTCAAGACGCTGGGTTATGGGATAACGCTTTTTACCCCATATATTAGTGATATGGTCTCGAAGAGTTATTTCAAGCGGATTTTCATAGAAGAAAGATTTGCCGTCAAGTGAAAGACCCGAGAGCACTCCGTTATAGAAAACACGTTCGATAACATCCGCATAGCGAGCATTGTTTTCAAATGAAAGCATTTCATTGGAGAAGAACATTAATCCGATACCCGCACAGGTTTCGGTATACGCCTGATCGTTTGAAAGATCAAAAGGAACCGTAAACGCTTCACCCATATGAATTGAACCGATACCGCCCGTAACATACATTTTACGAAGGACCGTATCTTCCCAAAGTCTGCGGCAAGCATCGATAAGGGACTGATCCCCTGTTTTCTTTGCAAGTGCTGCCATACCGGTATAAAGATACATTGCACGAACAGAGTGACCCGTAGCCTCGTCCAACTCACGGACAGGCTTATGCGACTGGAACATTTTATCGTTATTTATCTCATCGGAACATCCGCGATTATCAATAAAGAACTTGGCAAGATCAAGATATTTGTTGTCACCTGTAAAGTCATACGCCTTTATAAGGGCAAGTTCGATCTCGGGATGACCGGGAGTTACGAAACCGGCGGATCTTTCTTCTGTAAACACACGTATAACAAGATCGGTATATTTGGAAACACAGTCAAGAAGATCACGTTTGCCTGTGGCATCGGCATACGCAATAGCAGCTTCCATAAGATGACCGAGGCAGTAAAGCTCATGCCAGTCGCGGTTTGTAAAGCGGTTTTCGGGTTCAACGACCGTAAAATAAATATTGAAATAGCCGTTTTCTTCCTGATGTTTCTTAATATTTTCAATGATCGCATCTGCCTTTTCTTCAAGAGAACGGTCGTAATCGGGATCGTTTTTTATTATGTACGCAACGGATTCGATCCATTTTGCAAGATCGCTGTCCCAGAAATAATGAGGCTGAATCGCTTTCGGATCGTTTTTGTCATATGTAAATTCAAAAGCTTTAACACGGCCGGACTCGTCAAAACGGTCATAAACAGAATATATAGTTGTTTCTCTGTTTAATTTTTGTTT
>CAJGDF010000193.1 GCA_904502105.1 uncultured Clostridia bacterium | reverse complement strand
TTGAGTTTTTATTCGATGGTCGATGCTTTCTTCAGCTTGTCCAGCATATTCGCCGCTCTGCCCGCACCGATAGCTATACAGTCGAGCGCGTTGACGGCAACCTCTGTTGAAACACCTGTCTCTTTATAAATGTATTCCGACCATCCGGGAAGCTGTGATCCGCCCCCGATAAGGATTATTCCGTTCTGAATTATGTCTGCCGCAAGCTCGGGGTCAACCCTCTCAAGCGTTGCCTTTATCGCATCAACAATGCCCTCAAGCGAATCCTTTAATGCTATATATACCTCGTCCGAAGATATCGTGAGGTTCAAGGGCAGTCCGTCTATAAGATCTCTGCCGCTGACGGTCATAAAATCGACGGTCTCACGTTCTACCGCCGCGCCGAGCCTGATCTTTATTTCTTCGGCTATCTGATCGCCGATAAGGATATTGTACGTTTTTCTTACGTATGCAACAATGTCCTTGTCCATCTGTATTCCGCAGCTGTGACAGGTCGTTTCCGCAACAATGCCGCCGAGCGAAACTACCGATACCTCCGTCTTTCCGCCGCCGATGTCAACTATCATATGACCGCTCGGTTCAAATATCGGAAGGTTGAGCCCGATAGCCGCCGCCAACGGGTCTTCAAGAAGATGGATCTTTTTTATTTTTGAGGAGAGAACGGCATCCTCCACCGCGCGTCTTTCTACCGCCGTTGAACCGAAAGGAACGGTCACAACCGCTCTTATTGGGGTGAAAGGACGCTTGATCTGATTAACAAACGATGCGAGCATGACAGATGTTCTGTCAAAATTTGCGATAACACCGTCGCCGAGCGGACGGATCGCCGTTACGGTGTCGGGAGTTCTGCCGAGCATCTGCCTTGCCTCTTCTCCAACCGCCATAAGCTTGTTTGAAAAGCTTTCCATCGCAACAACGGACGGCTGATCGAGAAGCATGCCCTTTGATTTGCTGTAAATTCGTGTGTTGCTCGTTCCGAGGTCTATTCCTACGTCAAAGATGCCCAAAAGATTACCCCCTTCTTTTTAAGTATGTCGTAAAGCGGCGAGAGCGGAAGCCCCACCACGTTAAAATAGTCACCGTTTATTTTTTCTATAAATACACAGGCCCTGCCCTGAATGGCGTAAGCGCCTGCTTTGTCCGAGCATTCGCCGGATGCAACGTAATCTCGTATCTCTTTGTCTGAAAGTTTCTTAAAATGAACTTCTGTTTTAACGGCAAACGTCTCCGCGCCGTCTTTGTCCCTGACCGTAACGCCCGTGTATACCTCGTTGACGTTGCCCGAAAGCTTTGAGATCATTCTGTATGCATCGGCATCGTCCTTTGGCTTGCCCATAATGCCCTCACCCTCAAGATAAACAACGGTGTCTGCCGCTATGATAACGGCATCGGGATTTTGTTCAAATACGCTTTCCGCTTTCTTTTCCGAAAGAAAACGGACAAGATCTTCGGGGTCTGATATATCGCATCTTTCATCCGCATCCGATACGCAAATACGGAAACTGACGCCGATCTGCTCAAGCAGCTCGCGGCGTCGCGGTGATGCGGAGGCAAGGATGACCTCCCTGACAGGATTTTTGATTGCGGATATATCGCTCATTCTTCACTGTTCCCCATAACAATATTTAACATTCGCCTGTATTTTGCCGGATCCTTCGCCTTCAGATTATGTATCTTGCGCGCCATGTAAATTAAAAGATCTTCTTCGCTTCCCAAATTTAAAAGCGTTGAAATATCCGAAATCTCAAGATCGTAGGCAATGCATATTTTTGTTATAACATCTTTTGACGGAACGAGGGGTATGCCCGAGCGCGGATCTGCCCCGTTTTCGAGGGCGGCGAGATATGAATGGCTTATTCCGACAAGCCCGCCTGCCGCACGCAGACTCAATCCCCTCTTTATCCGTTCACGTTTGAGTATCTCACCGAGCGACCTTGCATCGGTCGGCTCGGCAAGATAAGCTGTTTGTTCGTTAACGGTTGAACGCTTACTGTTCATCCCAGTTGTGCCATACGTTCTGTACGTCGTCGTTTTCTTCGAGATGATCGAGAAGCTTCTGCATGTTCTTGATCTGATCCTCGTCGGTAAGAGTTATGTAGTTGGACGGAACCATTTCTGCTTCAGCGGAAAGGAAGGAATAACCCTTCTGGCCGAGAGCTTCGCATACAGTGCTGAGATTTTCGGGAGTGGTGTAGATCTCGTAAACTTCTTCTTCGATAACAAAGTCTTCCGCATCGAGCTCAAGAACATCGTCCATAAGCTTTTCTTCGGAGTATTCTTCTTTGTCTATTACGATAACACCCTTCTTGGTGAAGAGCCAGTTAACGGAGCCTGTCTGACCGAGGTTGCCGCCGAATTTATCAAAATAGTGACGTACGTCTGCAGCGGTTCTGTTTCTGTTTTCGGTAACTGCTTCAACGATAACTGCGATGCCTGCGGGACCGTAGCCTTCGTAGGTGATCTCTTCGTAGTTTACGTTTTCGCCTTCGCCGGATGCTTTCTTGATGCATCTTTCGATGTTGTCGTTGGGAACGTTGTTTGCCTTAGCCTTGAGAATAATGTCTTTGAGACGGCCGTTGGACTCGGGATCGGGTCCGCCGTTCTTAACAGCGAGAACGATCTCTCTGCCTATTTTTGTGAAGACACTTGCTCTCTGCTTATCTGTCTTCTCTTTCTTGTGCATAATGTTTTTCCACTTGGAATGACCGGACATAAAAACCTCCAAAATATATCTGAGAATTTGTTTTATTAAAATTATTTTTTAATCAATGTTAAGAAAAGAACGGGTATCGACCAGATCGCGTTGAAAAGCACAGTCCATATCGGACCGGGTGCGGAATGATCGATGAAAAATGCAATTGATGTTAAAACAAGACCGAGAATTATCGATGCTATTTTAACAAGAACACTCATATTGACAACGGATGCAAGCTTTTTCGCTTTTCTGACCGATGAAAGGATACCGATCGCGTTTTTCGTCGTTATCATATCGGGCACAGCATTCGTTTCTTCAATATTTTCGCATACGGACGTTATAAGCTTTCGCTCGTCCGCATCGGGAACAACGATCTTCGTGTTGTTAAGCCCATACAGCTTCTGGATCGCGATCTCTGTGATGTTGCAGTCGTTTGTCGTTGCGATTATAACAAAATCCTCGCCAACGGTTTCCGCCGCACGCTTCATTTCGGGATCACATGCATAGCTGAATACGGTGTAGGATACAAGAACACCGTTTATTACAGTGTAGATGATGCTTCTGTTCGTTGACGTCAGCGAAGCTTCGATCTCCTGCGAAAGAGGTGCTATCTCATAAGAAAGCAGCATGTTTCTGTTTCCCACAAGAACCTCGTCGCCGTAAATATGAGCAACCACACCGTAGTTTTTCATATAACGCCAGTCGTCAACCTCCGGCAGCCTGTCCATATCACAGCCCGTTTCGGCTATGAACGTAGGAGCAAACGGAGATTCTGATTCGAGAAGCACAGCCGCGGTGAATTCAACGGCATCTGCCATCTTCTCTTTGTCACGGAAACGGAATCTTTCCATCTTCGTTCTCTTTGCGGGGAACAGATCAACATCCGAAACAACCAATGTTGAAACATCGCGCATAGCCTCGATCGAATGATAGCCCAAAAGCACGCTGCCGAGCTTTCTCAGACGCTTCTGCTCCGCGATATACGGCAGAACGAAAGCCATTTCAGCCGCAAACGATGCAGCTATCGCAAACAGAGCCGCAAGAGCCGCCGCAAAT
>CAJGDF010000192.1 GCA_904502105.1 uncultured Clostridia bacterium | reverse complement strand
TCTTCTTTTGTAAGATCGTAAGCAAATGAAAGTCCAAGCTGTCCCGTTATTATCTTCGTTCCGTAATTGCAGTATGCTCTGCTGAGTCTTGACAATGTGTTTTCGCCGCTTGCCAAGACAACTTCGCCGTTATTTTCAAGCTCGAAGATGACTCCCGCTTCGCCTTTATAATAAACCTGGGTAGTATCGATGCCATAATACCATACGATAACGGCAAGACTGTTTTTGCCCTCGAAGCAGAATTTCGAAACGTCTACCTTATCGCACACCTTATCATAAGGGAAATCCGCATATTGACCAAAAGCTGCAAGCGTTCCGTTTACGAAAGCCGCATAGTTACTGTCGGCGGCGATCTTCAATGAAATACTTCCGCCGCTGTATTCAAATTCCGAATAAAATTCACCGTACTCGTTTGCTTTGGCTTCTTTCGAATGCCATATCCATTCCGCATTTTTGAATATATCTCTTATCACGTTTTTTCACCTTTCCCTAATTTAATTTTTGTCCGTCTTTTATAATTATACCAAATTGTTATGGAAAGTCAAGTGAAACTCAAAATTATTTGAAATTTCGAATCTATTTTTGCTCCGACACTTATAAAACATTATACTTATAGCTTTAGTTAAATATTTAAAATTTTATTATTTATTTAATTAATATTAAATAAAACTATTGCATTTAATACGCTTTTGTGGTAAAATCATAGAGGTAAATTATCTTCAAAATTTCTTTTTCATTATGAAAGGACACAATATAGATATGGAAAAACAGATAATTAAGCTTTGGGAGCAGGATGTTCCCGGCTATATCGGTGGCGAAATTCCTATGCTCACCTATTATCCTGCAGAAAACAAACGCGGTAAAGGTACGGTCGTAATTTGTCCCGGCGGCGGATATTGCAAACGCGCGCCTCACGAGGGCGAGGGTTACGCAAAATATCTTAACTCGATCGGACTCGATGCTTTCGTAGTTGATTACAGAGTTCATCCAAATCACTTCCCCTATCCGCTTCTTGATGCGCGCCGCGCTGTTCGTTACGTCCGCAAGAACGCCGAGATTTTTGGTATAGATCCAAGCAAGATCGCAATAATGGGCTCTTCCGCAGGCGGTCATCTTGCCGCGCTAACATCTACTTACAGAAATGCAATTGACGGCGAGGGTGTTGACGAGCTTGATAGTGTTGATGCAACCCCTAACGCGCAAATTCTCTGTTATCCCGTTATAGATTTTGGCGGTCACAACGGCTCGTTTATACACCTTCTCGGTGATAAGCTTGAAGAAATGCGCGACTCCGTTACTCCCTCCCTCATCGCTGACAAGGACACTCCTCCCGCATACATTTGGCACACGGCTGAGGATACCTGCGTCAATATTCTTAATACTTACGATTATGTAAAGGCTCTCAAAAAGCTTTCCGTTCCAGTAGAGCTTCACGTTTATCCCTTCGGCGCTCACGGTCTGGGACTTGCAAACGAGGGCGGAAGAAATGTTCCCCACGTTCAAAGCTGGGCTCCGCTTATGGAACAATGGCTTAAACTTATGGGTTGGATCGAAGCGTAAGAAAATGTTAAAATAAGTCGAATACTATTGACAATTTAATTACATCTATGTTATAATATATTTATTGTTTTAAAGGGGGAATTATCAAAATGGAACAAGAAAACAATAATTCATCATTTATACAGACCATTTCGATATTCGATATATTTTCGCTTCTACTATCAAAATGCCTTTGGATACTTCTTGCAGGTATAATCGCGGCAACCGGTATTGGACTTTACACCAAACTTGCAATTGAGCCGACGTACGAATCCTACATTACAATGTCGGTATTTAACAGAACATTGACCGACAACAATAACGTTTCGAGCAGTGAGGTAACCGCATCTGAAAAGCTTGCGACAACATATACGGTAATACTGAAAAGTAATACGGTTCTTTCCGCTGTTATCGATGATTTAAAGAAAGATCCAAAATACGCTGATCTTGATATTTCATTAAAAGATCTGAAAAATTACACCAACATAACTACGGTAAATAACACACAGATACTAAAGATCACAGTAACCACAACCGACCCCGTGCTTTCTGCAGATATTGCAAATACCTTTGCAAGAGTATCACCGGAAATAATGGAGGTAACATTCCCTGTCGGCGGTGTTAAAAATCTTGATGGCGGTGAGGTGAAAAACGTTCCCGTCGCGCCCAGTCTTTCTAAAAACTGCATTGTCGGCTTTTTGCTTGGCGCGTTGCTCTTATCCGCGGTATACATCATAAGAATGCTTCTTGATACTACTATCCACGAGGCCGAGGATATGGAGAAGATCACCAAGCTTCCTTTGCTCGGTACTATCCCTACGATGTCCATTTCAGAAGATACCAAGGATTTTTCTTGGAAATTAGCTGAACCGATAAACATATCTCCCGAAAAAAACTAAGTGTCATTTTATCTGTATTAACGAAACTCGACTAAAAAATCGCTAGTTTCAGACAACGTCGAAACGAAAGGAATGATTTTCAAAAATGGCATCTAAGAATAAAAAAGACACTAATACTAAAAATACAACTAAAACCACAAAAGATACGCCTGTAACTACTAACAAGAAAAAGACAAAAAAAGCAGTTGAATATAAAAAACACAGCAACGTATTTTTAGATATAATCAATGAAATAACTAAAAAGTTCAAAAGAAAAAAAGTCGATCAAAACGAGATCAGCCGTCAGACGTTACGTTTGAACAGAAAGCGTATTCTCCACGCAGGTTCTCCTTACGCAATAAGAGAAGCTTACGTCAGCCTGAGAACAAAACTACTTTTCAGTATTGCTTCCACAGGTGAAGGCGGATGCAAGACCTTTGCCATAACAAGCCCTAACCCGGCTGAAGGTAAATCCATAACTATCGCCAATACTGCTATCAGCTTTGCTATGCTCGGCAAAAAAGTTCTTCTCGTTGACTGCGATATGAGACGTCCTAACGTAAACCGTCTCTTCGACGTAAAAGCTAAAAACGGTCTGAGTAATCTTCTCACCGGCATCAACGAATGCTATGTTCACAGCTTTGAGGAATTACCCATTTCCTTCATCACTTCGGGCGATATTCCTCCGAACCCATCTGAGCTTCTTTCTTCAGAGGCATTTAAGAACGCCGTCGAAAATCTCAAAAAAGATTACGACTATATCTTCTTTGACGCTCCGCCCGTAAACGTTGTTGCAGACGCTCAAATCCTTGCTCCTATGGTTGACGGAATGATACTTCTCGTCCGTGCTGACAGTACCCAAAATACCGATGCAAAATCTGCAGAGGAAGCGTTAACTGCAGCAGGCGCAAAGATCTGCGGTGTTATCGTTAATGACGTAAACGTTAAAAACTCCAAATATTCGTATAACAAATATAAGTACAAGTATAGATATAAATACAAGTACAGATACGGTGCAAAATACGGCTACTATTCTCATTACTCACGTTATTCCAGAGATTACGCGTACGAACACAGGGACAATATCGGTGACGAGGAAAACAAATAAGCCGCTGAAAATTGGTACAGCTTATGAAAATTGATTTTCATTCCCACATTCTTCCCGGTTGCGATCACGGTAGCCGACGCCGCTCCACATCCGAGGAGCAGCTTGAGCTTGCCGCCGAGGCAGGTATCGACATCATCTGTGCGACCTCGCATTTTTACCCTGAGGTTGAAAATGCGGCTGATTATCTGAGCCGCCGCAATTCCTGCTATGAGGCTCTGAAAGAGTTT
>CAJGDF010000191.1 GCA_904502105.1 uncultured Clostridia bacterium | reverse complement strand
GTACCGTCCATATCAAGGAGAAAAAGCTCTTTTTGTCCGATTATATTCATAATTTAACATCTGTCCTTAAAATTTTCTTCTATATTACCATATTACATTAGGTTTTTCAAGAAAAAAAATTTGAAATATTCAAATATACTCTTGAAATTTTCATTTTAATTTGTTATAATATGAAATGATAAATTCTTTTAGTTAAGATAAATTAACGGAGGTAAACATCCGTGAGAGTAATAACCGGATCAAAACGCGGAATGAAGCTTCTGTCTCCGCCCGAAGAAGCGCCCATACGCCCCACTGCGGACAGAACAAAAGAATCTGTATTCAACCTCATTCACTGCGATTTCGACGGACTGTTCCTTGATCTTTTTGCAGGATCGGGACAAATGGGCATAGAAGCATTGAGCAGAGGCGCCCCAAAAGCAGTTTTTTGCGACAACAACAAAACAGCCATTGATCTCACAACCGCAAACCTCAAAAAAACCGGTTTCAATAATTACGAGATCTTCTACGGCGACTACAAAAAATATCTGAAAACAACAACAAAGCGTTTCAGTATTATATTTATCGACCCTCCGTATGAACGCGGCCTTGCGCTGAAGGCGCTTGAAGTTCTCGGCAAAGAGGAGTCGTGCCTTGAAGAAGACGGTATGGTCATCGTTGAATGTAAATTTGTCGAAGATCTCCCCGAACAGATAGGTAAATTAAAGCTTACAGATAAACGTAAATACGGCATTGCATCGATCCTTATATACAAGCAGGAGGACAGCGAACAGTGAAAAGCGTGCTCTGTCCCGGAACATTCGACCCGATAACACTCGGTCACGAAAACATTATAAGACGAGCCGCAAAGCTTTTTGACTGCGTTTACGTTGCGGTTCTTGAGAATATAGATAAAAGAACCGTATTTTCGGCAGAAGAACGAATTGCCTTCGCCGAAGAAATATTCAAGGACGAGCCCAATATAAAAATAGTGAAGATGAGCGGATTGCTTGTTAACATCGCAAAGGAATTGGGCGTGTGTGCGATACTTAAAGGCGTAAGAGATGCGTCGGATTTCTCTTACGAGCAAAAGCTTTTTATGATAAACGATTCTTTGCTTCCGGGCATTGAAACACTGATCCTTCCGTCATTCGCAGATCAGACGTTTATCAGCTCGACCGCCGTCAGAGATATAGGAAAATACGGCGGAGATCTGTCTAAGTATGTTAACGAAAAAATAATAGACACGGTCAGCAAAAGATTAAAAGGATAATTTTTCAGAAAATAAGGTAAAGCAATAAGAAAGGAATTTTACCTATGATCAGTGAATTCAATAAACGTCTCGAAGAACTCGAAGATCTTCTCGAAGAGTCCTGGACCATTCCTCTGTTAAACAATAAATATATTGTAAACGGAGAAGAACTCCGAAATATAATCGAAGCTCTCAAGGCAAGTCTTCCCTCCGAGCTTAAAAAAGCAAAGGAAGTTCTTGACGCTAAAGATAAAACAACCGCTCGCGCTAAAGAAGAAGCCGACATAATGGTTGAACGTGCAAAAAAGAACGCTGAGCTTATGCTTTCCAAAGCAAAGAAAAATGCGGAAGAGATAATTGAAAATGCAAGAGCGGAAGCAGAACAGCTCATCAACGAGCAGGAAATTACCGCCATTGCAAACGAACGCGCTGAAAAGGTTGTAGAGCAGGCAAAACAGGACGCTATTAAAATGAGAGATATTACTCTCAACTATATTGACAGCGTTATTACCGAAGGCGAAAAATCTCTCGGCAACGCTCTCGGAACACTTAATCAGCTCAAGCAGTCATATTCAAACGCAAACTCCAAGACTGAACAGTGAACAGAATAAAGGCATTTTTAGGTGCTGTTTTATTAACGGCATCAACACTTCTTTCAGGATGTTCATTTACTGAATTTTTCGATCATTCAATTCTTGACGAGCCGGACGACGGAGGATCTGTACCCGAAATCTCGGAGGATCCCCGAAGTCTGACCGTTGCAGGATATGCAGGCGAGCAGGTATCTCCGTACGGCAGTGAAAGCCGTGCAAACAGAGATATAGTCTCGCTTTGTTATGATGCACTCATAGATATAGACAGCTCATTCAACGCAGTACCGCGGATATGCGAATCGTTTGAAGCAGACGGGAAAAAGATCGTTTTTCATCTTGATCCGACAGCTAAATTTTCGGACGGTTCACAAATATCGGCGTCGGACTGCGTTTATTCTTTTGCAAAAGCCGAGGATAAAAGCTCGGTATTTTACAACAGATTCAATCAGATAAAAGCATACGAAGAAACAGACCGATACACTTTTACAGTAACATTCTCAACCGATAATATCTACAATATAAATTTAACGGCGATCCCGATAATCAAAGCGGGAAGCGATATATATTCAAACATCCCGATCGGCTCGGGCACATACGTTTTCAATTCCGACGAGGGCGGCGTTTATCTTACACAAAACAAATATTCGAAGGTTCCGCCGTTGACAGAAAGAATAGAGGTTCTTAATGTAGAAAACTCGGAAGAGCTTCTTTACAATGTCAATTACGGAAACATCCACGCATCATATGCAGATCTTTCAGAGGGGAACTCCTCTTTCAGAGGTACGGTTGAACTGATAGATTTCACAACAAACAATCTCGTTTTTGCTGTTGTAAACAAAAACAAAGAGCATTTTAATGACCGTAATTCCGTTAAAGGCATAACATATGCGATAAACAGAGATGAAATGATAACAAACCTTCTTTCATCGTCATCCCGAAGCGTGTGGTACCCGTTCAATCCCGACTGGGAGGTTACCGCAAAAGCAGACCTCAATAAAAATATTTATTCATCAACGACCGCACATGATTATTTTACCCAATCGGGACTTGTTCTTTCGGGAACGGAACGTGTGTGGAACAAGCAGCCGTTAGAGCTTACGATACTTGTCAATCAGGAAAGCCTGATAAAAACAGAGGTTGCGGAATGTGTTGCAAAAAATCTGACAAGCCTCGGTTTTAAAACCGTTGTTAAAACATTAAAATGGGACGAGATGCAGCAGGCTGTTCTTGACGGCGATTACGATATTTTTATTGCCGAAATGAATATTTTTCCCAATATGGATATAACATCAGTAACGAACAACAGTCTTATCCTCTCAGCCGCAGGACTTAACATTCACGGAGAAGAAGGATATTCCGATGAATTTAACGAAGCGGTTTCCGATTTTTATTCGGGTAAAACAGATATGCGTACATTTTTGAGCGCATTTCAGGAGGAGCTGCCGTTTATTCCTCTTTATTTTTCAGGCGGTGCACTTGCCATAAACAGGAATATCTCCGGAGAATTTGCTCCCAACTGCTTTGATCTTTACGCAAAAGCTGAAACATGGACAATAAAATAAAACAACAGAAGGGCCAAGGCTTACGAACCTTGACCCTTCTGCTATTTATTCATGGCTAACTGATATTCAAAATATTATTCCGTTTCAATAAGACCGTAATTTCCGTCTTTACGTCGGTAAACTATACAGATGCGGTTATCGGCGTCGGAACGGTAAACGAAAAAGTCATGACCGATCATGTTCATCTGAAGAACTGCTTCTTCCTCTGACATAGGTTTGACAATCACGGACTTTCTTCTTGTGATAACTTCATTTTCGTCTTCATCATAATCGGATGAGAAGCCGCTTTCAAATGAGAAATCACTTGCTTTTAAGCGTTTTTCAAGTTTGGTCTTATGCTTTCTGATCTGTCTGATAAGAATATCCACTATCCTAT
>CAJGDF010000190.1 GCA_904502105.1 uncultured Clostridia bacterium | reverse complement strand
CTGTACTTACAAACTTAGGATTTACTAAATTCTGCGAAGAAAACGGCTTAAAATTTATCGCAAGTAAGGTCGGAGACAGATACGTTCTTGAAAATATGCTTCTTGACGATTACTCGTTTGGCGGTGAGCAGTCAGGACATATCATATTCAGAGATTTTGCCACAACAGGTGACGGTCAATTAACCGCTACCCAACTTCTTTCTCTTATGAAAATCCAGAATCAGCCCCTTTCAAAGCTGGCATCGGTAATGAAAAAATATCCGCAGGTATGTATAAACGTTGATGCTTCCCCCGAAGGAAAAATTGCATTTTATACCGATAAAATTATAAACGATTCTATCCTGCAAGCAAAGGAACAGCTTGGGGAATACGGACGCATCGTTGTTCGTCCATCGGGCACAGAGCCTTTTATCAGAATCATGGTTGAAGGAAAGACCGAAAGTGAGATAACCGACATCGCAAACAAGGTTGCAGCCACTATAACGGAACAACTGTGTGATAAATAAAAAACAACCGCCTAAACTACGTAATATTTTAGGCGGTTGTTTTATTTTGTACCAATAATTCTTTTTATATTTTTGATAAGATCTTCACTTGGCACACAAAAAGTCTGATTTTCTTTACCAAGAGCGGCATATTTGTTATTCCCCATGCTATGATATGGCAAAATGTCAACTTTTTTGTAATTGATATTTTTTAGAAATTCCGCAATTTTTTCTATTTCTTGTAAATCATCATTAAACGATGGAATTAAAGGTATTCGGATAATAAGATCTCCGTTAAATATATCAGATAATTTTTTTAGATTTTCCAATATTCGTCTGTTTGAAACTCCCGTACCTTTAAGATGAAGGTCTTCAGAAAAGCATTTAACGTCATACAAAAAAACGTTTGTATATGGAATTATTCGTTCAAAATATTCCCACGGGACATCTCCTGCCGTATCCACAGCGGTATGTATATCCATGGATCTACATTTGCGCAACAGAGACTCCAAAAAATCTATTTGCAGCATACATTCTCCACCGGAAAACGTCACACCGCCCCCTGAATAATTATAAAAGATCTTATCCTTTGAGACTTCCTCCAACACCTCATAAACAGAATATTCTTTTCCGCATACTTCTCTGGCGTGTGCAGGACAGTAGACAGTACATTTGGCGCAAAGATCACATTTTGACAATTCATACTGACACAGTTTTTTACACTTGCCGCAGCCAACACATTTGTTCTTCCAAAACATCATCTCTCGGTTGAAAGACTGACTTTCGGGGTTGTGACACCACTTGCATCTTAAATTACACCCCTTGAAAAACACAGTAGTTCTTATTCCGGGCCCATCGATAAAAGAATTTTTTTGAATATCGAATATGGTTGCCGTAAGATTATCGTTCATAGAAATTCCTCGTTATTATCTCGTTTTGCCATTCGGGAGAAAGGCTGGTAAACTTTGCAGAAAATCCTGCAACTCTTACAACGAGATCAGGATACTTTTCAGGATTTTTCTGAGCGTCAAGCAATGTTTCCTTGCTTGTGCAGTTTAGCTGCATTGACTGCATCGACGATTTAGTTGAAGCTCTGAGTATTGCTTCACAAATATCAAGATCCATTTTACTTGAAGGCAATATCAAATTGACAACTGAATTTCCGCCCATTACTGCCGCATCAAGCTGTGTGAAATTATTTATAACGTTAGTAACAGACTTTATTTTTTTCAACCTTGAGGGAGTCAATCCTTGGGTGAGGTAATCACCGTATTTTCTTCCGTCAGGAGTTGCTCGTGTAACCTCTCCCCACCATCTGACCTCTGTATATCCAAGATAACCAACAACGATTTTACCACCATAAGTGCCCTTTAAGGTGCTTAAAATTTCCGACAGATCGTTATTAAGCCTTGAGGCAAGCGCTCCCGCTTCATCACTTCCATCTCCCCAACCGTGACAATTTATCGCATCTATACGCATATCCTCATTATCTATCCAGTTGTTTCTGACAGCTTCAAGATATTCCTGTAAGGAATACTTTTTTTTATCAAAGCAAAGCTCTTTTATCGCAAGAAGCGAATCAACGACCGTTGGGAAAGAAAACATTGCATTTCTATCATCCCTGTATTTTGCACCGCCTTCAGTATAATCCTTCTTGTTTTTTATACAGTTTTGAAGAGTTGATGAAAATATTGGTAATACGTCCACCTTACTCCATATATTTCCTCCCGCACGTGTAATTCTCGAACGCTCTTGTAAGAGAACTCTCATATTTTCCTTGGTAATATTGTAAACTTCTTCGAAGGATACTGCGTCATCAATAGGCTTAAAGGACATCCCAATTTCCCGCATCTTGTTGAAATCTCTATGAACGGAGAGCTCCAAGGGTTTCACAAGGTTTACATACGGACCGTCATCATGCTTTTCATTTCCATTTCCCGACATTCCCCAACATCCATAAACAATGTAGTCCCTTGCCTCTTCCAATGTGCGCCCAAGTTTAACAAGCGCAGGGATACAGGACTCATCATTCTGATAAAGTATGACACTCCTGCCGTTTACAAGATCAATATTCGCCTCGTCTAACATTTCTTTGGGAGATTCAGAGGAATATCTTAGCTTTATTTTTGGATAAATTACTCTTTCTTCTCTGGTTGCACGAAGAAACATCATCGTAAGATCGTTGCAAAGAGGCTTGCCATCATAATCACAACCACCTAAAACGTAAGTGTTTTCAATCTCAAGATCGTAATACCCCTCAAATTTCATATCGTGATCGTAATGAAAGTCAAACGTTACGATAAAGCGCCCAATTAACTCATACGCCTCTTCGCGTGTGATCTTTCCTTCATCAATATCCTTCTTATAAAAAGGATAGAGATCCATATCAATTCGTCCAAAGCTGCTAAAACCAATTCCCTCAAGAGCGCCAATTGCCTTTCTCAAAAAAGCATACGTATTTAATGCTTCGTAAAAAGACTCGGGGGCTTCCCACGGAACTTTCTTCGCCGATCTTGATATGCGCTGAAGATTGGCTCTTTGTATTGGATCGGAAGAATCGACCGCCATAGATTCAGCTTTAAGGGCAAATTTTTCTGAAATTTTCTTCAAGCATTCCATACCTTCGCAAACAGATATAAGAAAATCTTTTTCGTCATCCGTCGCACCATCAAGCATAGAAAATGCTTGCTCATAAATTCCCTTTAATCCATACCTTAATACCGGGCGGTAATTAAAGCAAAAATGCTGCGAAGTATCATTATAAGGCCCACATATTAAATACATCTTCTCATTTTTTTGTTTTTTAACCAACTGCCATAAATCAAGGTCTTGTTCCTTAAACAAATGACTGTTTTTCCAATACACCCAGCCACCTGCGCTTCTGTGCCCTCTGAAATCTCGCGCTCCATCGCACTGCGCCGCAAGTGTTCCTGTTTCATAATAAAAAGGAGAAGATAAAAACAACACGGGATCAATATTTTCAGCTATGACACGGTATTGCATACGTTTCATAGTAAAAACGGACATTCCTTCTCTATAAGCAGAATCAAGCTTCTCAAGACACTTATCACAAAACTCTTCTGCCCGTGAATCAGCCTCTTTCAAATAATACTTTGTTAATTCTTCTCTCATTTCATTATATCTCATAATAAACACCCTCCGAGTAAGATCTGATTTCATTATATCATTCATATTATTTTTGAAAATGTTATTTTAAGATATTTTTGTAAAATAAGGAAATGTTCTTGACACAAACCGTAGTTTTATATATAATAAAACATATACCATACGG
>CAJGDF010000189.1 GCA_904502105.1 uncultured Clostridia bacterium | reverse complement strand
GTTTTCTGCGTAATATACACGGTTGCATCTGTTTGCGCAGGTATAGGCTATACATTCGGATACAAGAAGATCGAAGTTTTCAATCCCCTCAAAAAAATGATAATGGGGCTTTTCACCAAATAATTATCTGAAACCAATAATAGTTACGGAGATATTGTCATCGACAATCTCCGTATTTTTTATGTAACAGACAGCAGGAGCAAACTTTTCATATAGACTGTTATCGTTACGGTTAAGACAACCTATCCAATCGTTACCCGACCTTACAGAATATACATTGCCCGAATATTCAATAATTACTTTCGCTCCTTCGGACAGATAACTGTGAAATTCTCCACCGAGTTTATTGTCAAGGGTAAATTCAATACGTTCACAGTCGCTTTCGAGATTGCTTCTGTAAGAAATACTGTCAAATGTTACTATCAACCTTTTAATCGACCATATCAAAAGATTGGCAATACCTATAGGGAAGAAAATGATCTGCAAGATGCCTATATTCATCTTTGCTCGACCCATCTCACCGTTCGCACTTTTCTTTCGGGAAGCCATACTCATAATCAAAATCCCCTTTCAAAAACCGAAGTGAAACGATTATTATTTGAAGGTTATAATTGTAACAGAGGTTTTACCATTAACAGTTTCTGTTTTCTTAACATAGTAAGATGTGGGAGAAAATTCTTCATAACGGCGAGAGTCTCTTCTGTCTATAAAGCCGACATAATCGGGACCTGATGTTACAGTGTGCATATCTCTTTCGGGGGAGTATTCAATATCAAGTCTTACACCCTCTGCAAGATAGCCTTTAACGTCGTTTTCGGGTTCGCCCGCAAGAACGAATTCCATACGCTCTCTGTCGCTGTCAATATCTTTTTCATACTGACCTGAGTCAGCCATAACGATGAGCTTTTTCATAGCCCAGACAAGAAAATAACAGATACCTACAGGGAAAAATACGCAGAGAAGAATTTTGAATGTCAGATCTTTTTTATTGATTTCTTTTTTCATGTAAAACCATTCCTTACAATTTATCTATTATTATTCAGCCGAGAAATATTCCCGGCTGAATATATTTTACAGATCAGCAGATTTTACTTTTAAGAAAATCTACGGCAAGCTTGATATCTGCAGCGGGATCTTCGCCTACTTCACGTTCGATCGTAAGGAATCCGTCGTATCCGATATCTTTAAGAGCAGCAAGATAACGGTCAAAATCAACCTTACCCTGACCGAGGGGAACTTCACTGAAATATTCCCAGATACGAAGGTCGCCGATACCGCCGTCAGCAAAGAATCCGTAAACTTCATGACGGTCGCTTTCTTTAAGCTTGATACCGTCTTTTGCATGAGTGTGAATTATGTAATCTTTAAGAGTGTACACCGCCTCAACGGGGTCATCCCCTGTTACCATAACAAGATTTGCGGGGTCGAGGTTTACTTTAACGCCGCGAGCGGAAAGTCCGTCAAGGAATTCCTTGAGCATTGCAGCCTTTTCGGGACCTGTTTCAACAGCAAAAGACGCACCAACAGAATCAGCATATTCCGCAAGCTCGTTACAAGCTGCCTGCATGATGTTATATGTATCGTTTTTAGTATCGGGAACGACACCGATATGAGTGGTTACAACTTTTGAGCCAAGCTCAAGTGCAAGATCAACTATTCTCTTTGAACGCTCGATCTTGATTTTATTCTCTTCGGTTCTTTCAAAACCGTGACCGCCAAGGTCACCGCAAAGAGCGGAAACACAAAGACCGTTGCTTACGATAATATCGCGTTTTTCCGCAATAAGAGACGGATTAAGGTTTTCCGGTGCCATTTCGCCCTCGGTTGCGTATATCTGAACACCCTGAGCACCGAGTTCACGAGCTTTTTCTATGCTTTCGCGAAAGCCGAGCTTCAAAGAATCGGCCATTATACCTATTTTAAACATGATTACCTCCTGATAATAAACAGAACATTATTTCTTTTTAAACATTATACATTATAATCCATCAAAAATCAAGAGGGATTCAACATAATATCGCAAAAATTTTTGTTGAAAAAATATCACAATTACCCTATTGCAAAAACAGAAACTTTGTGCTATAATATATCTCGCACCAAACAAGTGCATATGGTGGATATAGTTCAGCTGGTTAGAATGCCAGATTGTGGCTCTGGAGGTCGTGGGTTCGAATCTCATTATCCACCCCAGAAAAGAGTGTTTGTCGAAAGACAGACACTCTTTTACTTTATCCGATTATTTTCAACACAAAAGTATCACATTAAAATACTATAATATAAATATATACGTAATTTCATTATCCGAGTGTTATAATATTTTTATAAAAACATTAAATATTTCAAAAGGAGAATTGTTATGTCTCTTATAAAAGCTATAAAAATGCAGAGCCCCGAAACCATTCCCGTAGCAGTGGGAATGCTTCCCGCAATGTGGCTCAAATACGGCGAAGAGCTTCAGCGTATCGTTGACGAATATCCTCAGTTTTTCAACGGCAGAAAAGTTGACTATGAGCATCCCGAAAATATCGTAGGCGGCACTTACCGTGCAGGCGAACATGTTGACGAATGGGGATGCGTATGGAGCAATATCGATCACGGTATGGAAGCTTACGTTACAGGACATCCCATAAAATCCGAAGAGGATGTTTTTGCACTCAAGATTCCCGAAAACAGAGACGGCAGACTTCCTCACGGCTTTATGTATCTGCGTCTTCTTGACCTTTGCGGTTTTGAACTCGCAATGGAAATGTTTGCAGAAGAAGATGAAGCAATCGATACACTTATTTCCAAGGTTCTTGAATACAACTGCTATCAGATCGATGCGATTATGCCCAATATCGGAGAACTCGTTTATTTCGGTGACGACCTCGGTATGCAGACAGGTCTTGCTATCGGTGCAGAACGTTGGAGAAAATATCTTAAGCCCTGTTACAAAAAGATGTACGGTATGATCAAAGAAAAGAAGCCCGACACTCTTATCTATATGCATACAGACGGATGCATCCATGAGATCATGCCCGATATTATAGAATGCGGCGCAGACATAATCAATCCCCAGTTCAGAGCAAACGGTCTTGACAACCTTGTAAGAGTTTGCAGAAAAGAACAGATCATCCCCATCAACCTCGACCTTGACCGTCAGCTCTTCCCCTTCGCTACACGTTCCGAGCTTTTCGACCATGTAGGCGAAGCTGTTGAATCCCTTTACATGAAAGAAGGCGGCCTTGGTCTTAACATCGAGCTCAACTACGAAGTTCCTCTCGATAATGTTGTTGCAATTCTCGATGCCGCTGAAAAATACAGACACTATAAAGGTTGATTTTATCATAAAAAATCAGAGATACCGTATTTTTTACGGTATCTCTTTTTTCTGCAGAAACATAATGTAAAGTTATATACTTTTACATATCTGTTTTGTTTTGAATACTGTTTTCATTGTTTTTCCGACATGAATAAGAGCAGTTTTCCTTACAAACATTTGAATCCCAACACTGAGGCGAAAGGGAAGAATCTGAAAAGACCATCACAGGTACATTCATTTTTCTTGACGGACAGTATTTTTCTTTTATCAGATATTCTTTATTTATCATTTCCTTTAGCCTTTCCGATATTTTCCACATACAAACGAAATTCCTCCGGGGTTGAGAGCGTATGTGCATTTTCGATAAATTCTTGCTGCTGCGGAATTGATAATGAGGCAAATCGATAGAGAGCCACTTTATTTTCAAGCAAAGCAAGACCAAGCCCGAACGGTGAATTCTGAGGCAGTTGTTCAGCCATAATTATCTCCTTTT
>CAJGDF010000188.1 GCA_904502105.1 uncultured Clostridia bacterium | reverse complement strand
TCGATTGGTCTGCGTTTACGAAAGCTCTCGCAGAAGTCGGTTTTGACGGAGTTTTGTCTCTTGAGAGTAATAATCCCGATTCGAAAAAAATGTCTCCCGAAGTCATTTCGGCTTACGAGAAACTTACCGTCGAAACTGCAAAACAGTTAAAAAACATGGTTGAAACCCGGGTGTCGGTGGTTTAAAATAAAATGAAAAAATATATTGCTTTATTTTTTTGTTTAACGCTTATTCTCTCTCTTTGCGCCTGCGAAAAGCATTATGATGAAACCAACATCTCCGAGATTTACGACAGCGAATGGATCGTCGGAAAATCGAGAGTCGAGATCGAAGAAAAATACGGTGAATTCGACCGTGAATTTATATCCGATGACGGCGACGACCTCGGAGCGTATTACGTAAATTACGATGATAATATTTTCGATCCAAGCTATATCCACGACACGTTTTTCGTTGTTTTTGACGTCGATACGGCGATCGATGCGTATTTCCGTCAGACAAGCATCGGGGGATAAATAAATTTTAAAAGGAGTGCCGATACAAATGAAAAAATACGATATTGCCGCATATATCTGGCCTGCGTATACCGGTGACGAGCCGAGAACAAGATTATTCTGGCCCGAAGGCATAGGCGAATGGCAGACCGTCAAAAACTCCGCGCCGAAACAAAACGGCTATTTCTGGAGCAGAAAACCTGTTTGGGGGTATGTCAACGAAGCCGATCCGTACGTTATGTCCGCGCAGATAGAGGCGGCGACAGCGCATGGCGTAAACGTATTCATTTACGACTGGTATTGGTACGACAACGCTCCTTTCCTCGAAAATTGCCTTAACGACGGCTTTTTGAAAGCCCCGAACTGCGATAAAATGAAATTTTATATCATGTGGGCAAACCACGATGCGAATTATTTGTGGGATATCCGCAATTCCGATAGGTTTAACAGTCAGACGATCTGGAAAGGCACGGTCTCGCCGGAGCAATTTGAGATCATCGGAAGACGTTGGCTCGAAAGGTATTTCACAAAAGAAAATTATTATAAGATAGACGGCAAACCCGTTGTCAGTATTTACGATTTTCGCAATTTCGTCGTCGGTCTCGGTGGTGTTGAAGGCGCTGTGAAATCTATGAAATGGCTTGACGGTGAGGCGAAAGCCGCAGGGCTTGCAGGTGTTCATTTTCAGTTTGTTTGCTGGAGTCAGAATTCCGCAAACGTAACAGGTGTTGACGGCAATATCATGAAAACCGATGCCGAGATCGTCGAAAGCATGGGATTTTCATCACTTACACATTATCAGTTCGTTCATTTTACGAATATCGACCGTGATTATCTTCAGATCATCCCGGATGTCGAAAAAGAATGGGATGTTATAAATAAAAAATATAAAATTCCGTATTTTCCACATGTTTCGGTCGGATGGGATAATAACCCGAGATTTCTCGATTTCAGAGGCGGCATCGTTAAAAACAATACGCCCGAAAATTTCGAAAAAGCCCTTCGTTCTGCAAAAAAATATGCGGACGATAACGGCGTTTCTCTCATAACGATAAACAGCTGGAACGAATGGACAGAAACGAGCTACCTTGAACCCGATAACGTTTACGGTTACGGCTACCTCAAAGCGATAAAAAAAGTTTTTGTTGAACAATAAATACAAAAGATGGAGAAATAAATCTCCATCTTTTTTGCTTTTATATCTTTTTGAGAACGAGAACGTCGTACGGCTTGATTTCAATTTCTCCGTCGAGGGTCTGTTCGCTTAATATATCGAAAGCGGGGTAGGGCAGTGTGTACTTTCCGCCTTTGCCTGAAACGTCAACGATGATCTTGCCCTCGATACCGTCTCCTTCTCTGTCCACAACGATCAGGTCGTGCGTATCTGCGGTCTCAATGCCTGCAAGAGCCATGACATCGGGGATTATGATATTTTTAACGGTTTCGTATGTCGGGATCGTTCCGAGGAAATATACGGTGCCTTTGCCGACTTTCTTTTTAGTGTAAACGCCTTTTCCGATAACCGCGGAATGAGGTGCTGATTTGACGGTTGCGAGTGTGTCCTCATCGGGTTCTATAATCTCAAGCCAGTCCTTACCTTCAAAAGCTCTGCCGTCGGAAAGTTCGCATCTGACTTTTTGTAATCTGTCGGGAATCTCAAAATCCTGATATATTCCGAGCATCTCTTCGAGCATACCGTATGCTTTTGTTTTGTATTTTGCAGCATCTGCATTACGTATATCTGTCATGGGTCCAACTAACCAAATACCGCCGTTCTCGACCCATTTTCTGATCTTTTCAGCCATTCCGCGGTCTTCGAGTGACATGCAGAGGTTCGTGAACAAAACCTTGTATTTACAAAGATCTGCTTCCGATTCAATAACATCGGGTCTTACTGCACTGTCTGAAAGCGCACGGTAGAAATTCTTTTTAAGGATGTTTATATAGTCAATATTCGGCACAATCCCCTGATACTTGCGCATATTGTGCGAAAGCGATGTAAAATGCATTGCTACGTCTGTTTTAACTTTTGTATTGTTAATAAAATCAGCAGCTTTGTTGAAAGTTTCGGATACCTTTTTAACTTCGTCAAACATATGCATCGGACGTCCGTTTGTAGCAAGAACAGAACCATGCATAAGTTCGTGTCCGCCCCAATGTGTTCGCCATAACCAATAGAGATTTGCTTCGCCGCCAAGTGCCAAAGGAAGCCATGAGTTTGCATGACAGAAACCGTCGGGCTTTATCGTTTGATCGATAGATGTACCTCCGTTCCAACAAGTTGAAGTTTCTGTGTTCCAGAACGGATGTTCTTTTATTGTGCGAACAAAGTCAAACCAGAAGCATACTTCCCAAAGATCATCCTCATTATTGTAGTGGTTGAATTGAACAACGTCGAGTTTCTTGTTCATATCCACATAGCTTAATCCTCCGAAAGGCATCATATCTGTTCCTATAGGAACTTTGACATATTTTTTGAGGACTTCTGCCTGCAATGTTATAAATTCAATATTAGATGCCTGCTGGAATTCTACCCATTCTGTGCTGTGATGCGGATTAACACTGGTTTCTCTCGGCTCGGGAATTTCATCGAAGCTGTTGTATTCCTGGCTCCATGTTCCAAGATCCCAACGTTTGTTGAGTTCTTCAATATCCCCGAATTTATTTTTCAGTCGATCTATAAATTTCTTTTGACATGTTTCACAGAAGCAACCGTTGCCCCATGTGTATATTTCATTGTCGATCTGCCAACCGATGACGTTTTCATCGTCAGCAAATTCTTTTGCTAATTCTTCGGCAATACGAATAGAGTATTTTCTGTAGTGTTCGTTGTTTGAACAGCAATGACGTCTTCCTCCATGGTTCGCAGATCTGCCGGCTTCACTTACAGATAAAACATCAGGGTATTTTACTGAAAGCCATCTGGGCGGGGTTGCACTGGGTGTACAGAGAATTGTTGCAATACCCGCTTCTGCAAGTGAATCAACTACTTTGTGAAGCCATTCAAATGTAAAAACACCTTCGTATTTTTCCATTTTACTCCATGCAAATTCTCCAACTCTTGCTACGTTTATGCCGGCTTTCTTCATCATTTCTATATCGTGAGCCATACAGCTTTCGTCCCAGTCTTCGGGATAATATGCCGCGCCCAAGTACGGCGGTTTATATTTATTGTTCATAAAATATCGCCCCTTTATTATGAAATTGTTTTAAGTAATTATATATCATTAGAATGGAAAAATCAAGAGTAAAATTATAGTTTTTTATAAGACTTTTGTGTTCGGGTAAGCCGGTATTGGTAAAAGTCATAATTTTCTGTATTTGTCTT
>CAJGDF010000187.1 GCA_904502105.1 uncultured Clostridia bacterium | reverse complement strand
ATTCAAACTTCTCAGGATAATGCCAAACGGATTTGAAATAATACTGCAGGAAATAAGCCGCAAAGAGAAGCTTACTGTATATGCGGCAGGTCCTGCAGTAAGTTTATTTATGAGTATTTTTGCCATTGTTTTGTGAACACGGCCGTGAAAATCGACTGCAATTCTGAGTTTATTACCTACAGCGTCACGAATTGCCGCAACACGTTCAACAGTTGCATCCAATTTATCATAAGTGTCAACCCAACGAAGTTCATCTGTTGCATTCATTTTTATTGCATGATATCCTTGAGCTACAGCTTCTTTTGCGGCTGTTGCAGTATCTCTCGGGTGGTCTCCGCCGATCCAGCGGTAGACCTCTATCTTATCGCGGACCTTACCGCCTAAAAGATCGTAAACAGGCGCATTATAAAACTTGCCTTTAATATCCCACATAGCCTGCTCAATACCCGATATTGCACTTGTGAGAATTGGACCACCTCTGTAAAAACCTGTTCTGTATAACATCTGAAAAACATCTTCAACATCTCCTGCAATTTTACCGATGATAAACGGAACCATTTCTTTTACACATGCGGCAACTGTAGCAGCTCTGCCTTCTACAACAGGTTCACCCCAACCGACTATGCCGGATTCTGTGGTCATTTTTAAAAACAACCATCTTGGTGGAACCTGGAAAAGTTCAACTGAACGTATTTTCATATCAATCACCTTTAAGCTTCAACAAGAGTTTTCAGCCACTCAAGATCTCTGCGAGCATATTCAGCTTCCTGAGCATTTGTTAGACCTGTATATTCAGCAGGCATACACCAGGTTCCGGTATAGCCTTTCTTCTTAAGGTGAGCAACTGCGCGCGGCCAAGAACATTGTCCGTCAGCACCGGGGCAGAAATACTGAGTAAATTCAGCAGCACCGCTGGATGAACGTCCCATGATCTGATAACGTGCATTTTTAAAGTTAACAAGAGCAAGATGACTCCAACATAAATCAATTGCCTGCTCGGGTTCTTCCCCTGCGAGTCCGGAATGAGCAGCATCCCAAATAGCTCCTATATGTTTGGGATCAAAACGTTCAACCAGTCGCATCATACCTGCAGTTGTGCTTGCACCAAAACCGTAATGCATCTGAAGGCCTAATTTAACACCGTATTTATCGCAAAGTTTTGACCATTCTTCCATATTGCGAAGGAATTTGTTTTCTTCCTCAACAGCGTCAAGTTTTGAGTCGTATCCGTACATAATACGTATCATGGGAATTTTACTTACAGCGCAAGCAGCAAAGATATGTTCTTCAACGCCTGAAGCAACATCGTCAATTCGTATCCCTGCAGCAGCAAGTTCATCAACAAGTAAGGGAAGTTTCTTTTCTGCCTCTGCAGGAGAAACCTGATATCCGTCACGAAGCGGATATTCGATTGCATCATAGCCCATTCCCTTAACTATTTCTATAAGTTCGGAAACAGAACAGTCTTTCCAAGGTTTTGTAAACACAGAATAGGAATTTGCCATTTGATTTTCCTCCTAAATAATGAAATATATTTATTTTACTGATGTTGTAGATTCTCTTATTATAAAATTTGTTGAAACAAGTACTTTTATGTCTTTCAAATTTCTGTTTGTAAGAATATAATTAAGGACCATACAAGTTGATTCAGCCATCGAATGAAGATCTACCTGCAGAGTTGTTAAAGACGGAGAAGTTATAGATGACTGAAAAATACCGTCAAAACCTATTATACTTACATCTTCGGGAACACGTAATCCAAGATCTTTTGCTGCCCGGAGAGCACCGATAGCCATTGAATCGTTTCCACCAAAAATAGCAGTTATTTTTCGCTCAGAATCGGATAAAAGTTTATACGCGGCTCGGTACCCGCCTTCCTCTGTCCAGTCCCCGTCAACAATGCAAAGATTTGATTTGGGAATTTGAAAATTATTAAATTCGATCATGTAGCGATCAAGCCTTTTTTCGGAATTCACATATCCGGGAACTTGTATGAACCCAATATTTCTATGACCGAGATCAATCAGATATTTTACCGAAACAGATGCCGCGCTATCATTGTCAACAGTAACAGACGGTATACCTTCTATACAAGTATTATAACATACGATAGGCAGATCAAGTGTCTTACAACGATTAAGAATAGGATCGTCGGGTGTACAGGCAAGAATTACCGCCTGAGCTTCAAAATTTTTACAAAGCTCCCAAATATCATCAGAAGGTAAAACTTTGCTGTAAATAAGACGTTTATTCATCTTTTGAAGTTGCTCTTCAAGTGCGTCAAAAGATCTGGCATAAAAGGGTTCACCTATACGGTCTTTCATTTTTTTTCCTTGACTTAATAAAAACAAAACTGTTCCGACAGATTTCTCTTCATGACAAACAACTTTTGTTCCTCGTCCCTGACGTCTTTCTATATATCCTTCATCGGAAAGCATCGCCAATGCTTTTCTGATAGTGACACGGTCCACATCATACATTTCACAAAGATTACGTTCCGGAGGAATATTTGTGCCAATAGGATAATGTACAAGTTCTTTTTTCAAAAGATTATAAACCTGTACGTATAACGGAGTAAAATCGTTACGGTCAATCATTCAGCACCATCCTTCCTTTTTTTGGTTTTCATTATAACATGTTAAAAGTTAATTGTCAATAGGTTGTTTTAATTTTTATATTGGTATCATATTGGTAGGTATTTATATAAAACAATATTTACAGAAATGTGAATTTAACATGCAGATTGTCGGAAAATAAGGGGAACATATTGACAATAATAGGAATTATGTTGTATTATATTAATACAACCATCAACCCCAACTGGTTGCATATTGATTTAAGGGAGAATAAAAGGAAATGAGAGAAGAAACAATAATAAAAATCACAGAAAGCAAAGTAATAACGATAGTAAGAGGACTTGAAGAGCAGTATTTAATCCCACTTGCAGAATCATTATACCAAGGCGGAATACGACTTATAGAAATAACGTTTGATCAAAAAAACCCCGATTCATGGAAAGATACATGTAACGGAATAAAAGAACTATCGAAAAGGTTTAACGGAAATATTACTGTTGGAGCAGGCACAGTCCTCACTAAAAACCAAGTTAATATTGCAACCGAAGCAGGAGCAAAATATATCATATCTCCGGATGCAAACCCTGAAATAATTGAATACACCCGAAAAGTCGGAGTCGTTTCTCTCCCCGGTTGTATGACTCCCACAGAAATAACAAGCGCAATCAACGCAGGCGCAGATATGATAAAACTGTTCCCGGCAGCGACATTGGGTGCAAACTACGTAAAAGCAATTAAAGCGCCACTGAGTCACATTAAAATGTTGGCAGTCGGAGGAGTAAACACGGTGAACGCGTCTGATTTTATTAAAGCAGGATGTATTGGTATAGGCGTTGGCGGTAACCTCGTTAATTTAGAGCTTATCAAGAACAAAGATTTCAATAAAATAACTGAAGCTGCAAAAGAATATACCAAAGCTGTTCAAATATAATTTATTCACTTCAAGCAATAAACAAACAGAACTGTATTATAAAAACATTCGTCATATGACAATCATAGGTCATATTCCCCATTCTATCCATATACATTTCAGAGTGAGAACATAAGGGAAGACATCGCCTCCACCATTCATTAACACGTAAAAAGTTAATTAAAAACAGGAACCGCATGGGTAAGTTTAAAGAACAGATTATAAAAGATGTTCTTTGTGCCCATGCGGCTCTTGCGTTTGCGATGATAACTATTGCCTTAAAACGTAAAATCATACTTTTTTTCTAAGTGTACCCCTACCCTTTCCATATTCCTGATGATAACCTCTTCTGATTGCGGTTAGATGGTCCGAAAAGTCTTCTGACTTTTCTCTGAAATACCCAAATAGTTCTCCTATTTCTCGATACGTTTGTCCCTATTTTTTTAGTGAAAATATT
>CAJGDF010000186.1 GCA_904502105.1 uncultured Clostridia bacterium | reverse complement strand
TCGGGACTTGCGTTTTGGTCATATGCCACGTCAAGAAGCTCTTCGTTTGTTTTGTTTTCGCCTTTGCAGAGACGGATATCTGCGGAGTTGTAGAGCTTTTTATGTAAAAGAACGTGCTCCTTTAGTTTTTCGTCATAATTAAAGTCAGTTGGTTCTTTGCCTTTTTTTATTGATCCCTTGCCCGAGAAACATTTTATTGCGATGCTGAAGCTTTTGCCGCAGATCCTGAGCTTGCCGTTTTCTTCTTTTGAGTCTGCTCCGTATACCCTTATTTTTGCTGCGCCTTCAGTCCATTTTGTTTTGAACGAAAAGTCGATGCCGCTGTTTGAATAAGAGATTTTGAGGCTGTCTGCAATTTCTTCCTTTATCCTGTTTGTGTTTGATGTTTTGTCATTGTAAATGCCAAATGAGATGAAAGCCTCTGTGTCTTCTGTTGATGTAAAACTATAATAAAAGGTATCATCTTTTCTTGAAATAAAGCATTTTCTCGAAACGGATTTCTCTTTTTGATCGTATTTTACTTCACACTCTGCTTTATCCATATAAAGAATTCTGCGGTAATTTGAGAAAAGAGAATCAGTTTGAAAATCTATTCTTAATGAACCGAGCGTTTGCGGAACTCCGGGTTCGCTTGAATAACCAGCTTTAACAAGTTCATCGTAAAGCATTGAGTTAGCTTCGATATAGTCACCTTTGTCGATTGTCTTTCGCATCTTTTCAAGCACACCGTCAAGACGGGGGATCTCGGTATGATGGTATTCATTCCACATATCGGCACGGTTGAATATTATCTCTTCTGTTCCGACACCGCCCAAAACAAGTGCACCTGTTTTGCCGTTGCCGAGAGCTAGACCTTCTCTTCCGAGATCTCCGTACCACGAGGCAGGGCGTTTCATATAAAGAATATCATTTCTGTTCATTGTTTCAGACGTGTCCTTTCTAAAACAGACTTGCCCCACAGTTGATATGAGGCAAGTCTACACAGTTATTTTGTTCGTTCAAAGGTTACAACTGCCGTGTCCTTTTCTGTCCACGAAAGTGTGCTGCATGCCGTTACGGAAATAACACGCCAGCCTTATTTTGCGAGAGCGTTCATTTCTTTTTCGGCATCTTTAACTCTGTATACTTTAACCTTGTATTCGTACATTGTGTCTACTGTTAAAATATAAATTCCTTTTGAGCCCTGATTATTTTAACATTCTTTAATTCTGCTGTTTCTTTCATTTCAACAGGTTTTGCAATGATCTTTGAGTCTATTGAAATAATTATGTCGTGCTTTCTCACGCCGATCTTGTAAAGAGGGGAGGATTCGTTTATTTCTTTTACAAATGCTCCGTCGTAATTTGCAAGACCGCCCATTGAACGGATCGAATCGTCAATTCCTGTCAATGTTGCATCCATGATCTTAAAAGAAGTGAGACCTTTTGCGATAACAGTGTCGATTATCGGCTTCGGCTTGTCTTTTCTTCCGAAATCCATTGAGAAAGGTTCAAAGTATATCTGGGTAGGTGTCATTGAAAGAGCAAAATCGTCATCCTTGTCGCAAATATAGTTTGTATAGCCTCCGAGAAGCTCTTCATTGAAGATATCTTCGCTTGCACCGACAAAAAGATTGTTTTGCATGCGGGTCGTGAAGCCTCGGTTCGTTGCATAGATGCTCATCGGTCTTTCGGAAATAACGATATTGTTTTCTATTACGTCGTCATTGTCTTCAAACGTGCAGTGCAGATCAAGAGGAGCATTGACGATAAAATTGTTTCTTACAGTTCTTAAAAAACCTTCTCTTAACTTGATGCCGACACCGTAACAGTAATTGTTTGTTATAAGATAGTTTGAGGAACCATCGTCGAGGTCAATACCGAAGCCTCTTGTTCCGCATACCATATTGTGCGCGATAACTGTTGTTTCAACAGCATCGAGAGTTGCAACTTTTCTCTTTTCTTTGCCGTTGTTTCCGCCTGTGTCATAACCGCCGAGAGACCAGAATCTGTCTCTGCCCCAGCTGTTGAACGGACCGTGGTCGCCTGTTTCTCTGATCGTGTCGAAAATAAGATTGTCAATAAATCTGTGACCGCCGAATGATCCGTCGCATACGTTCAGACCTGCACGCGGAACATGGTGCATCGTACAGCCCTTGACTGTAACTCTTGAACAAACACTCATCGTTATGGGTGCGGTCTGCTTTTCGTACTGACCCATGTCGTAAAAATAACAGTCTTCAACAGTTATGTTTCTCGGATAATCATCGGCGCACGGACCTTTTTTCATATCCGAAATAACGGTTCTGTGATCTTCCCAGGTAGAAAGATCTCTCACACATTTCTGATCACCGAAAATGCAGACACCCGAGGCGCCGCACGCTGTAAAATCACAGTTTTCAACGCTTATGTCATTTTCTTTTCCGTCAATGAAGATACAGTTTCCGCCAACTTCGTTAAAGCTGCAGTCTGTTATTTTAACATTTTCACAGCCGAGCATATAGATCGCACCGTTTCTTGCGATACCCCAGTCGCTTCGTGTTATCATTTCATATTCGGAACAGAACATGAGTCTCTTTGTCTTTTCAAAATTTATATCTGAAACGGAAATATCTTCGCAGTTTGTAAATTTGAAAATTTCTCCGCAAACCGCCGCTTCAACTTCGCCGAGAACAACACCTTCTTCGGGATAAACGTAAAGCAAACCTTCGTTTTTGTCGTAAAACCATTCCTTCGGGCTGTCAAGCTCTTCGAAAATGTTTTCAACAAGAAGAACCTGTTTGTGGTAGTCGCTTCCTCGGTTGTTGTCACCTATCCATTTAAGATCAAGCGTTCCGTCAGCTTTCTTTCCGTTTATAATATAACTGTTGCCGCCCCATTCAGCGGAGTGAAGAGCTCGTACATAACCGCCTGCAGGGTTTTTCCATGATGCAACTCTTTCAGGAGAAACAGCATCTTCCGAATGACCGTCAAGTATTTTTGTCGGATCAAAATTGGGATAACGTGCCATGATATATTTTTCGCCGTTTATATAAAGCTGCTGAATATCAAGGTCTTTTTCGGTTTTGAGAACGAAAATATTTTCGTTATAACGTTCCCATGCACCGTTAAGTGTAATACTGCCGGTTATTATTGTGTTTTTATCTCCGACGATCGAAATATCTTTTTTATTAGCTATATTTATCGGTTTTTTTATTCTGAAAACACCGGATGAAAGACGCAGAGTATCTCCGTTTTTTGCGGAATCGATAACGCTCTGCATACAATCTGTGGGTTTAACGTTTATGTTCATTTTTTTATACTTCCTTTGTGAATTCCGAAATATCTTTTCTCATCGCATGTCTTTCGGACGGCGCTGCATCTTCCGCAGGGTAGCCTACGGGTAATATGCAGTAGGGGTAGAGGTTTGCGGGCATGTCGAGAAGAGTATGGAGCTTGTGCGGGTTGATCATACAAACCCAGGTCGAACCGAGGCCGAGATCTGCGGCTTCAAGTGTCATATGGGTCGTTATTATGGAAACATCCATTTCAGATCTCGGTCTTCCCGTATACGGGTCGTGCCAACAATCCTGAACTTCTCCGCACATAACAAATATTACGGGTGCATCGAACGTGCAAGGAGAAACATCTTTCATCTTTTCGCGCAATTCTTTGCTTTTAACAACATATATAAACTGCGGCTGACCGTTCTTTGCTGTGGGTGCAAGTCTGCCTGCTTCAAGTATTTTCTGTATTTTTTCGTCTTCTACGGGTTTATCACTGAATTTGCGGCAGGAATATCTTTCAGCCGCAAGGGTAAGAAAATCTTTCATTGTTATAACCGTGGCTTCCGTTTTCGAAAGCCTACCTTCCTAATATTTATTCTGCTTGGTATTTTTCATTGTCAAGAGCAATATAACCAAGCAAACCGCCCCAATGATAGAACTTATCACTGTTGCCTTTGTTGCATCCCATACCTGTGTCACCGCAGTAGTTTTCGTGAACGTGACCGTGAAGTCTCCATTCTTGG
>CAJGDF010000185.1 GCA_904502105.1 uncultured Clostridia bacterium | reverse complement strand
TGATGTTTATATGTTCTTATAAATCTTTCTCTGGAAGTAAGTTCCATAAACTGTATACTCCTTAAAAAATAATATATTGTTATTTTAACATACAAAATAATCTTTGTCAATAATTTTCAATTAAATATTTTCACCGCTTGACAAACATCGGTAAATATGTTAAATTATTACAATAACAACCATACATGAAATGAGGTTACATTCTATGGAAAAGGCTAAAATAGGTGTTGTCGGTCTCGGCGGCAGAGGAAATCACCATGCGGGACTTATTGCTTCTTTTGATAATGCAGAAGTAATTGCTGTCTGCGATCTTTATCAGGATAGAGTTGACAGCGTATCTGAGAATGTTGAAAAAGTATGCGGCAAACGTCCGACAGGATACCTTAACTATAAAGAAATGTTTGAAAAGGAAGATCTCGACGGTGTTGTAATAGCAACGTCATGGACTACCCATACCCGCATTGCGGTTGCGGCTATGCGTGCGGGAATCAGCCCCGCCTCTGAAGTTTACGGTGCATCTTCGATCGAGGAATGCTGGTCTGTCGTCAGAGCGTACGAAGAAACAGGCGTTGAGGCTATGTTCCTTGAAAACTGCAACTTTGGCAGAGCTGAACTTGCGCTTCTCAACATGGTCAAAATGGGCATGTTCGGCGAAATCGTTCACTGTCAGGCAGGTTATGAACACTGTCTTCGCGGCGAAGTAACAATGGGCAACGAAAACCGTCACTACCGCTTTAACAACTATGCGCACCGCAACGGTGATGTTTATCCGACTCACGGCCTCGGCCCGATTTCTAAAATACTCAATATAAACAGAGGCAACAGATTCGTTTCGATCACATCTATGGCTTCCAAGCAGTGCGGACTTAATGCATATGCAAAAAAGACCTTTGCAGAAGATCATCCCGCAAACAATGTTAATTTTACAATGGGTGACGTTGTAACATCTATTATCAAATGTGCCGGCGGCGAAACTATTCTTCTTACTCACGACACATCAAACTTCCGTCCCTACTCCCGTGCAGGCAGAGTGCAGGGTACAAACGGTATCTGGCTCGAAGACAAAAATTCTATCTGCCTCGAAAGCGAAAACGGTGCAGAGGGCGAAGTATGGAAGCCGTTCGATGAATTTATGGATAAATACGACCATCCGATCTGGAAAAAATTCAACGATATCGGCGTTGAAAAATACGGTCACGGCGGCATGGACTATATCGTTGACTCCGCATTTATCGACAGCCTCTTAAATAAACATCATCCGGCAATCGACGTCTACGACTGGGCCGCATGGATGGCTGTTACCGTTCTTTCCGAACAGTCTGTAGCTCTCGGCGGTATGCCTCAGCTCTTCCCCGATTTTACAAACGGCAGCTGGCTTGACGGCACCACTCCCAAAGGCGAAGGCGATTTTTGTCTTGATTAACTATAGGGAGAAAATTATATGAAAAAATTTACTTTTGGAACACCCGAAGAACTTGTTCCCTCAAAATTTTGCGATAATTTCAATTATATTGAAACTGATGTTAAATTTAAAGAATCAAATTTTAAATTCAAGAAAACAAAAAGCGGTTGTGTTCTCGAATTTCCGATAGAGGACGATTGCAAGGTCTTCGGCTTCGGTCTGCAGCTCAAAAGATTTGAGCATAAATATCAGAAGCTCAAGCTTGCGGTAAATGCTGACCCCGCAATGCCTATCGGTGAATCTCATGCACCCGTTCCTTTCTTTTTAACAAACAAAGGCTACGGTATGTTTTTCGACACCGCACGTTATGCAGAATTTTATTGCGGTAAAATGAAAAATGACGGTGTTGTAAAAGAATCAAAAAGTGGCGGCGGTGTTAACACGGACGAGCTTTATGCAAAAAGAGAAGAAAATAATGTTGTCATGACCGTAAGCATTCCCGTTGCAGAAGGTATCGATGTTTACGTTATTGAAGGCGACACTATTACAGATATCGTTTCTCAGTATAACATGCTTTCGGGCGGCGGGTGCGATGTTCCCGAATGGGGTTTAGGTGTAATGTACAGATGCTTTACAGGCTGGGGCGAAGACGGAATAAAGAAAACTGCGGATTATTTCAGAGAAAATAATATTCCCTGCGATATAATCGGTCTTGAACCGGGTTGGCAGACAGGCGCTTACCCTTGCACATATAAACCTTCCGATAAGTTCCCGAATTTTGCAGATATGGTCAAATACTTGACAGACCGTAACTTCCATGTAAATCTTTGGGAACACGCATTCACAAGCACAAAGAGCGAGATTCATGACGATCTTATTCCCTACTCTGGTGATTATCTCGTATGGGGCGGTCTTGTTCCCGACTTTGCAACGAAAGAAGCAAGAAAGATATTTGCTGATTATCAGAGAGAACATCTCGTTTCGCTCGGTGTTGACGGTTTCAAGCTTGACGAATGTGACTCAAGCGACAACACCGGTTCATGGTCCTTCCCGCTTTGCGCAGAATTCCCGTCTGGTCTTGACGGCGAACAGTATCACTCACTCTTTGGTCTTCTTTATTCAAAAACTATCCTCGATGCTCTTGACGGCACACCTACCCTTTCTCAGGTTCGTCAGATGGGTGCGCTTGCGGCATCTTATCCGTTTGTTCTTTACAGCGACCTTTACGATCATAAGGATTTCATCAGAGGTGTTACAACTGCTCCGTTCAGCGGCCTCCTGTGGTCTCCCGAATTCAGAGATGCTAAGACAAAAGAAGAGTGCATAAGAAGAATTCAGGCTGTTGTATTCTCCGTTCAGTGCCTTATAAATGCTTGGTATGTTGACGGTATTCCCTGGATCGAATTTGATTGCGAAAACGAAATACGCGAGCTCTTCGAATTGAGAGAATCTCTCGTTCCGATGCTCAAAAAGGCTTTTGAAAACTATAAAGCAACAGGTAAACCTCCTGTCAGAGCCCTTGTTATGGACTATACTGATGATGCAGAAACGTACAACATCGATGACCAGTGGATATTCTGCGATGATATTATCGTAGCTCCGATCCCCGCTGATACAGGCGATGAAAGAAAAGTTTATCTGCCTACAAGCTCCAAATGGGTTGACTTCTTCACAGGCGAACCCGTTGAATCAGGTTGGTTTGATGTTAAAACAAAAGGCATTCCCGTTTACAAACGCGTATAATTAAAAACAGAAAAAGAGATATGATCGAACAAACGGTCATATCTCTTTTTTTAGGCATGACAAAAGCCGGACACAAGGTCCGGCTTTCGATGGGAATGTATTGTTTTCAAAATAAATTATTAGTAAGGCCTTAATTAATTATTTTCTCTTGAAAACAGAGATACCGCCGATAGCGGAGATAGCTGCGAGAGCATAGAAGAGAACGCTTACGTCAGCAGTAGAGGGGTTGGAAGGAGCAGGAGTTACTTCAACTTCTACTTCGGTTTCAACTTCTACTTCAACTTCAGTTTCAACTTCAACTTCTACTTCTACTTCTTCTTCAACAACAGGAGCATCTTCAACTACAACGTCAGATTTTTCTGCGGGAGTAGCAGCGAGAGAGTAGTAGTCATAGTTATTCCAACCAGCAGCGTTGGTGAGCTTCATTCTGGGCTGAGTATCGTCAGAAGAACGAACGGAGTAGATAAGACCCATTCTGAAGGTGGTACCAGCAGTACCGATATTGTGTACTTCGAGAACGTTGCCTTCGCCGTCTACGTCAGTGTTGATGTAGGACCAGGGAAGGAAGATTTCCTGGCTGAATTCATAGAAGCCTTCAGCGTTCTGAACACCGGTGTTAACCTGAGCGTGTTTGATAGCTTTGGTGATGTCGTTGGGGTTGGGATCGAAGGAGTCACCAGCAACTTCATTGTCAGCCCAACAAGCTACGCCTGCAGGAACAGTACCCATGAAGAAGTTGGGCCAGTGACCGCCCATGTCGTTAACGTATGCTTCAGCAGAGTCGGAGCAAACGATCATGGGTTCGAAGTGGAAACCGAGAGCGCCGTCATAAGAATCGGTTC
>CAJGDF010000184.1 GCA_904502105.1 uncultured Clostridia bacterium | reverse complement strand
TCCGTTATAGTTGATAAAGGTCTTGCCGGCTCCGTCAAAAAGCTTATCAAGTTCTGTTCTGGCTCTGTAAAGCAATGTCTTCAATGCTCCTGTCGAGTTAACATCCACGCCCTCTTCGCCCCAGAAAAGGTCCGCAAGCTCCTTTTGAGTAACGGCACGGTCTCTGTGGAAAATCAGGAAAGCAATCAATGACCATACTTTTTTAGAACGGTTATTTGTGCTTGATATAACCGT
This sequence comes from uncultured Clostridia bacterium, assembly GCA_904502105.1. Taxonomy (GTDB): domain Bacteria; phylum Bacillota; class Clostridia; order Oscillospirales; family UBA644; genus HGM12619. The sequence continues at coordinate 3,756 of CAJGDF010000184.1, read as the reverse complement.
TTGACCGTCATTTATTGAAAACTCACCCAGCATATTTATTTTTAGTTCTGACATTTTACCTCACGAATCCTTTTCAATCTCAAAGATATCTGAATTTTAATATACGATATCTCCGAAAATACTAACTCAATGTTAGCTATAAAATTTGTATACGAAAACTGAACCTCAATACAACACGTAATAGAGGCTCTGAAAGAAAACTTATCATTACAAAGTATACTATAAACATATACACAGAGTCATTATAACACTTCATTTACCCAAAATCAAGGAAAAACACCTTTTTTTCAACAAATTGTCATAAAAAATTACTTTATATCTCCGTTTTATCCTCCGTCAGATATTTCAATGCGGTTACATTTTAAACAAAATATGTAAATTCGACACAATTCAGGAAACTATTGACAAACCGAGTCGATATGTGATATAATTATAATGTATATTTATATATAAAAAAACGGGGATATCAAAATGAAAAGCACGACGAAAAAAATTCTTATTTTTTCAGCAATAATACTCCTTGGCGCAGCTCTTTTGATCTACGCTTTTGCCGCAATAACAAACAGTGATTCGGATGAAAAAGAGACAACCGAAAACATTCAAAAAGAGAACGAAATCATAAATGAAATACCGAATGACGATCCGGTTAACGAAGAGGCGGACGTAAACGACAGCAGCGAGCTGTCTGAAGAAAAGGCACCCGAAGATTCCGCTGAACAGGATAATCAGACAGATGTCCCTGAACTCAACGAAAAAACAGAGGAACCGGAACAGACAGACCTCCCCACTGTCTCCGAAAACAATACAGAAAACGAAGAGAATGTAGATACCGAAGAAAAAGAAGAAGAAGAAACAGCGCCTCCCGTGATCGAAACAATAACATTGGCAGGATCAGTAATCTGGAACGATAACGAAAATCAGGACGGCAGACGTCCCGATGAAATTTCCATAACTCTTTATGCGGACGGAGAAGAGAGTCAAACAAAAGCAATAACAGCAGCAGACGAATGGAACTGGAGTTTTACAGACCTGAACAAAGAAAACAACGGTCAGGATATTGTTTATTCAATTAAAATCCAAGCCGTAAACGGATACACACAACAGATAGACGGATATAATATAATAAACAGCCACGAACCGTCTAAAATATCCGTATCGGGCTCGTTTATATGGAATGACAGCAACGATCAGGACGGAAAACGTCCCGCAGAGCTTGAGGTTGGTCTTTTGGCTAACGGAGAAAAGATATCAACGAAAAAGACATCAGCTAAAGACAGTTGGACATGGACCTTCTCCGATCTTGACGAATTTCAGAACGGAAAAAAAATAACCTACACAATATCAATACCCGGCATTTCGGGATACAGTACGGATGTTAACGGTTACAACATTACAAACAACTACAAACCCGAAACGATTTCTATATCTGGAATTACAATATGGGACGACAGCAATAACAAAGAAGGAAAACGTCCCGAAAGCATCGAAATCAAAATACTTTCCGACGGAAAAACAATAACAAAAGAAAAAGTAAGCAAAGAAAGCGACTGGTGTTGGGTAGTATCAAGCTTACCCAAATACCGCGACGGCGGAACCGAAATAAAATATTCTGTGGCAACCGGTGACATAGAAAATTACACGACATCTGTTGACGGTTTCTGCATAACAAATACGATAATAAACATTCCGCCAAAAACAGAACCCGAAACGGAAGCCGAGCCCGACAATGATACGACTGTTGTCGAAAACGAAGAAAAAGTCGATTTTAACCAGGAAATGGAAAATCTTTTGACTAACCAGAAGCCTGCAACTATCACAATGCTCAAGCCCGAGGCATCGGGAACTCTCACAAAGCAGAATGAATGCGCGATAATAGATTATTCAAACACTGAAGACGGATACGTTATGGTCAAATATTTTGAACAGACATCCAACAGACTCAAGGTTCAAATAAAAGGGCCGACAACAACGTATAACTACGACCTTCCCGTAAATGAATGGACAGTATTTCCTTTCTCTGACGGAAACGGTGAATATGCAATAAGGATAATGAAAAACGTTGTAGACAACAAATATTCCAACGCACTGTCCGTAAAGCATACCGTAACGTTAGAAGATGAATATGCACCGTTTCTCAGACCCAATCAATACGTAAACTATGAAAATGCCGAAAACTCGGTAAATAAAGCGGCAGAATTACTGAACGACAAAATGTCGGTATTAACAAAAGTAAAAACAATTTACAGTTACATTACAAGCAACATAACCTACGATTACGAGAAAAGCTATACTGTACAAAGCGGATATCTTCCGGATCTTGACAAGGTTCTTGCTCAGAAAAAAGGAATTTGTTTTGATTACGCATCTCTTATGACAGGCATGCTTCGTTCTCAGAATATCCCCTGCAAGCTGGTCATCGGCTATGCTGATGAAAGCTACCATGCATGGATAAGTGTATGGTCGCCCGAAACAGGCTGGATAGACAATGCCGTATTTTTCAACGGAACGAACTGGCAGTTAATGGACCCGACCTTTGCGGCAGGCGGAGTTCAGGATTTTAAAAATATAACGTACACTTCAAAATATATATATTAACAAGTTGAAATTTAGGAGACCGAATATGAAAAAACATATTCAATTGGACGATGAATCGATAGGCGATCTTTTCAAACAGTTATCGTTGCTGATGCATTCGGAAATTCTGTTGAGCGATTCGTTAAGAATAATATCAGAAAAAGAAACAGGGAATGAGATCAAGGATCTGTTGGTACATCTTGCTGATGAAACGGATTCGGGAGTCAGACTCTCGGAAGCTCTTGACGAAACGAATTTATTTCCGTCATACATAATTGGATTTCTCAGCACGGGCGAGATCACAGGCAAACTGGAAGAAACCCTGAATTCAATGGCAAATTATTACCACAGCAAGCACAAGCGTAAAAAGCGATTAACCGATGCTTTAACATACCCCTGCATACTGTTATTACTTATGATCGTAATAATCGTTGTGCTCCTCACACAGGTTTTGCCTATATTCAACGATGTATACGATTCTTTGGGCGGCGGTCTTTCTGGAATAGCATACCGACTCATATCATTCGGCAACTCACTGAACGCGGCGCTTCCGTATATAGGCTTGGTTACAGGTATACTGTTAATAGCTGCGGCTGTCATATTTATGATACAGCCTCTGAAAAAGATCTTTTCCGGATTCTTTATCAAAATTTTCGGAGATCGCGGCATTTACAGAAAAATGAACAATGCATCATTCATACAGGCTCTCTCCGTTGCATTCAGCAGCGGCTTGTCTATGGAAGAAAGCGTAGAATTGGCAAGTCAGATATTCAAAGATAATTCAAATGCGAATAAACGTGCCGAAAAATGTATTTCACTTGTTGAGAACGGAGAGGATCTCGACGAGGCGCTAAAAGCATCGCAGTTTCTCTCTGCGTCCGCGGCATATATGCTAAAGCTCAGTTTAAGAGCGGGCAACGGAGATGAAACGATTTCTGAAATATCAGATCAGATATCGGAAGATGCAGAAGAATCCATAAATGAACTGATCTCCAAAATAGAGCCGACTCTTGTTATTTTAACATCAATAATAACCGGTACTATTTTATTGACCGTAATGCTTCCTTTGATCAACATTATGAAAACGATTGGATAAAATTGATGAGAAATATATTAAAACACCTTTATGCGTTTTTAATTCCGACAGCAATAGTTATTGCAATATTGCTTTTTCTCACAGCT
>CAJGDF010000183.1 GCA_904502105.1 uncultured Clostridia bacterium | reverse complement strand
CGATACCGAGATATTTGCCGAGCTGAGCAAGTTTTTGCTGAAGCGGTGTCTGAGAGTCGGATTCTCCGTCAAGAAGATTTGCTATTTTACCCATTTCGGTGTTCATACCAGTAGAGGTTACGATTGCAAGAGCTGTGCCGTATGTTATGCTGCAGCCGGAGAATACCATATTTGTACGGTCGCCGATTGGTGCTTTTTCATCAATGATAAGCTCCGCATCTTTTTCTGACGGAACGGATTCTCCCGTAAGTGCGGATTCTTCGCTTTTAAGACTTACGCTTTGTAAAAGTCTTGCATCTGCAGGGACAAAGTCGCCTGCTTCGAGTTTGATTATATCGCCGGGAACGAGTTCTGACGCATCGATTATTTTTTCTTCGCCGTCACGTATAACTCTTGCATGAGGTGCCGACATATTTTTTAATGCATCAAGAGCTTTTTCTGCTTTGCTTTCCTGAACAACACCCATAATTGCATTTAATACAACTATAAGAAGAATAAGTGCAGGTTCAAAAAGCTCTCCCCAGTTTTGTTCGTAAACAATTACACCAAACGATACAGCCGCTGCCGCAATGAGTATAAGGATCATTACGTCCTTGAACTGGTCAAAGAAACGCTGTAAGGTTGTTTTCTTTTTCTTTTCCGAAAGCTTGTTCGGACCGTGTTTTTCCTGTAATTGCATGACCTGGTCTTTTGTGAGACCGAGCTCTGCATTGGAATTGAAGCCTTTCAATACATCTTGTTTTGAATTGCTGTGCGGTATCAATCTTGATTCCTCCAAATTTGAAATTGTCCATATTTTAGCAAAAAAAATTAAGCTTGTCAACTAAAAAAAAGAAAATACCTCAACTTTTAATTTTCGTGTCATATTCTTATAAAAAATAACTGTTTACATCTTGATTCAATATTCAAAAATATACATTTTACTTCTGATTTTGGTTGAAATGTGGATATAATGTTGCATAAATGTGGGGGTGATGATTATGTCATTCTGAAAAAAACGTCATATATTGTAATAGCTCTACTAATTTAGTATAAGACCATATCAAGGAGATATAAAATATATGATAAATAAAAGTAAAACATTTGCTGTTGCAGGCGGTGACCTTCGACAGATTTATGTTGCGCAGGGATTGGCGGCGGAGGGACATAATGTTCGAATTTTCGGCTTTGACAATTATTCAAACAATATTGCGGGCATTGAGATCTGTTCGGATATTGAATCTCTTCTTGCTGATGCTGATTACGTTGTATTTCCTCTGCCTTACAGTACGGACGGTGTCCATCTGAACACACCTTATCTTTCTTATTCGGTAAGACTCTGTGATATTTATGAAAAGATACGTACATCCATGACTGTTTTTGGGGGACGTTTTTCCAGCAGAGAACTCAATTCTCGTGGGATAAAAACAATAGATTATTTTGAAAGAGAGGAACTTCAGATCTTAAACGCGGTCCCGACTGCGGAAGGTGCGGTTTATATTGCGATGCAGGAACGTCCGTATACCGTTTGCGGAAGTAAGTGCCTTGTTGTTGGGTACGGACGGATAGGCAAGGTTCTTTCGTCTCTTTTGAAAGGCCTCAATGCTTCTGTTACTGTTTCGGCAAGAAGATTTGAAGATCTTGCGAGTATCCGTTCAATGGGTATTATGCCGATAAAAACAAAAAATATTGAACAAACAGCAGGGGAGTATGATATTATTTTCAATACCGTCCCGGCAATGGTTCTTGATAAGTCTGTTCTTTCATCCGTAAAGAAAAACGCTCTTATTGTTGACCTTGCATCAAAACCCGGTGGCGTTGACTTTAACGAGGCAAAAGCTCTCGGATTAAATGTTGTATGGTCTCTATCTTTACCGGGTAAGGTTGCTCCCGTAAGCGCAGGCCAGTTTATTAAGGATACTATTGTTAATATTATAGAACAGGAGGAAGGCCTATGAGAAGCGGTATCCGTGTAGGGTTTGCGCTTTGCGGATCGTTTTGTACGTTTAACAGAGTGATTCCCATTCTTGAAAAGCTTGTTGCAGACGGTTTTGATGTCTTTCCGATAATGTCTTTTAATGCGTACAGTACAGATACACGCTTCGGAACTGCCGAAGATTTCAATGCTCGGATAGAGGCTGTCACAGGTAAAAAAATAATACATACTATCCGTGATGCTGAACCGATAGGTCCTAAAAAATTACTCGATATTCTTGTTGTCGCTCCGTGTACGGGAAATACTCTCGCAAAACTGTCTCTTGGAATTGCCGATACTCCCGTGACTCTTGCTGTTAAAGCTCATCTTCGCAATAACAGACCGGTCGTTATCGCAGTTTCAACGAATGATGCTCTTTCGGGTAATGCCAAAAGTATCGGTGCGTTGATGAACATGAAAAATATGAACTTTGTACCTTTTGTTCAGGATGATCCATCCGATAAGCCAACTTCTCTTGTAGCTGTTATGGAGAAAATTCCCGAAACATTGATCTCAGCTCTTTCAGGTAATCAGATTCAACCGATTCTGGATAATGATGTTTGATGTCCCCGATATATAAAATATCCCATTTCCGTTTTATTGGAAATGGGATGTTGTTGTTGAATTATTCCCCTAAAAGCTGATCAATAGATGTTTCAATGTTTATTACGTATTTCTGTCTGTTGTTTTCGTCGGCTTCGGCATATTGGTCAAGCCATTCTCTCATGCTCTTTGTTCCTTTGATGCCGATATAAACGTCTGTGATGCCTTCGCAACGGTAGTTGTAAATTATATTATCAAAGGCATTGATATAGTTTGTAACATCTCTGTCATCGAAGAAGAAATTGTGTCTTAAATAGTCTATAATGCTCTGCTCATCCTCGTAACCGGGGAGCGGTTCGTATATGGCATCGAGAATAATTGCGGACATTGCGGGGTCCTTACAGAGCAAGGGGATAGCGGTTCCGAAACGTGTCGTTGTTATTGTTGAACCCGGAGTTGTTGTATTATTGCCTAACGGACCTCTCGGGAACGGAATAACTCCGAAGTTTTCAATCTGGTATGCAATAGAGTTTTGTGAGCCGAGAAGGTCGGTGCCGTTCATAATAGTCAGAACGGATTTATTATCGAGAAAAGCCTGAAGCATGTTTTCCCAAACGTTACTTGTGTCTATGTAAACAAATGAAGAGTATTCGCCGAACGCCCAGTTCCATGCGGTGTACATCGCTTCAAAGGTTACGTCGGTGTGAAGACCGAGCTGATATTCTCCGTTTGCATCCTGAACTACCATGCCTTCGCCGTTTGTGGGCTGAATTGTTCTGAACAACCAATGAACAGTGGTGTAGAGTGCCTTAACCTCGTCGCCTGCATCGTTTATATGATTGTATATCGGCATGAGTTCTTCGAGTTTGTCCCACGTCCATTCGTCTTTTTCAACAAATTCTCGGGGATCGGTTTCGTTAAGGTAACTGATAATATTTTCGTTAACGATCATCGGGCCGTCCATTGATCTGTATTTGAGCATCGGCCATGAAGCAGGGGTTACAGCGTAAATATCGCCGTCCCAAAAGAATGGCTTAAGGTTTTCGATCGTGCCCCATTTTTTTGAATCGGTATAGTCGATATAGTCGGACAAGGTCGAAAGTCCATACAGCATACCTGCCCTTGAAATGCTGTTTATACTGTCGGACTGTTGCTGGATTGCATCCGCAGAAACAGTACCTGCGTACGTTTCGTTTGTGATAGTGGTGTTTATATCTTTATCCGTGTTGATTTTAGCGACTATGTTGTATTTTGCTTCAACTTCCTTTACGCGTTCAAGGGCAAGGTCGGCAAATTCTGTTTCGGTAACGTATCCGAAATAGTTTTCTCCTGTTGAATGCTCCTGGTTTCTCTGAAGAAAAACAAAATCCGAACCCATGAAATCAATCTCTTCGAGATCGGTCGTGTAATCGGGGACGATCTCCGGTTCAGCCTGCTCACCGCATGCACAGAAGGATAATGTCATGAATGTCAATAGAATGAATGAAATAATTCTGTTACTGCTTTTCATTGAT
>CAJGDF010000182.1 GCA_904502105.1 uncultured Clostridia bacterium | reverse complement strand
CAGGCATTATCCCCTCTGCAAGCGCCGCAAAGAAGGATCCCGTCGTTGCTCTCCGTACGGAATAATCGCCGTAAAAATTAAAATCGGTCATAAAATAAGCATCCCCGTTTGTTTTCGGGGATGCTTTGTCATTTATTTATCTTATTTTCTTAAAATCGCAAGACCGCCGCTCGGAATTTCAAAAACATTTATTCCTTCCAAATTCTGCATAGTGTGACTTATCTCGTGCCCTCTGCAGTCGGTTATCAGAACATCGTAAACACCGTTCATTTCCACAAGCACACGGTCGCCGCTGCATCCGTTCGCAATATATACAGTGTCAACAGCATCCGGTCTGACACATTTATCAATGGCATAAACACCAACCGCACATTCGTTTTTGAGGGTGGATTTTGCCCATGTGTACATCAAATGGGGTTCAAATGTCTCAAACTCTCCTTCAAGAAGCAATTCTTTATGCTCTTTTAAGAAATTCAGCCAGAATACCGACATCTCCGCAAGCTCAGGTGTCATTTCTTCCATTCTGCCGGAATACTGAAGAACGCCGAACATACAGCTTATGATCTGAATTGCGTTGTTTTCAACCTTTTCATAAGGGCTCATCATCAGCATATCCGAATGTACAGCCTGATTACCCATAAGCATACGCAGGTCAATAACAGATGCTCTGTTTCTCAGATAATTACCTGCGCAGTCGCCAACTCTGAACATATTGCCGAATCTTCTCATGTGCGGGCCGATATAACTCTGCCTGAACTCTATAAAAATATCGGGCTTTAGTTCACATACCGCTTTAACTATCTCGCTCATGCAAACGTCAACCGCATCCTGCAGCGCGGGAATATCCATTTTTTCATTGTACGGTGCGTTTCTTGAGTTGTCTGACCATGTGTCAACAAAGTCAAGCTTAAAGCCGTCAAGATTCCATTCCAGAAGAGCTTTTTTATATGTGTTAACCATAAATTCTCTTGTCTCACGGTATCTTGGGTCAAGAATTGCCGCCAGAAGCCCGGGTTCGTCTCTCAGAAGCATATCCTTGAAATGCTCGTAATGCTCGCTTTCGTGGCCTATGAGCGGAACTGCGTACCATAAAATATACTTCATTCCCATGTCCTGAACTTTTTTAACATGCGCAGCCATATCGGGAAGCTTTGATTTTGCAGGCTTCCAGTCTCCGCAATGAGAGTATCCGTGGGTCAGCTCGTCTGCCTGCCAGCCGTCGTCAACAATGCAGATGTCAAAACCGAGATCCTTTGCCCAACGGCATTTTTCTTCAACAGTCTTTTCGTCAACCTGCTTATGATATGAGTACCAGAACGAATAAAGCGGATCTTTTGCTGTTGAAGGCACGTAAAGAGGCTTCATATCCCACTTTTCTTCCCACCAGGAAGCCACCGCCTCAACTGCCTTCATCATTGTTACTGCCTGCTTATCAACACGTAATGTTATCCTGGTTGAATATTCATTTGTGTACTGCCTTGTTCCGAAAGAAAATGCAAGCAAGATCTTTCCGAACTGATCGTCAATTGAATTCTTCATTCGCATGAGCTTTTTACATTCCGACAGTGCCCAGCAGTAGCTGTTCGTTCCGTTTCCGTCAAAATAACAGGTGACAGGGGAGTTGCATGAGATCATGGACGTGAAAACATCATCCCAGTGAGGACCGAGACATCTTTCCAGACTGCAGCGTGAATCCCACTTGTACATGATACCGCTGCATATATCCGACCACGAAACATTAAATCCACCGTTGTTCTTTGCAATTTCCTCTGTCCAGCTAAAAGAAAATTCATATTCGGAAACGGAATCGCTATCGTTTGTTTTTAACATCGTACAATCTGCGCCTTCGGGCATTGTGATGTTAAATATATCCAACTTAACTTCCATAATATATCTCTCCTGATGTAATATTTCAAAACAGGGACAGCAATCGTCCGCTGTCCCTGTACTTTTTTATTCAAACTGTATAAGTGCAACGGAGATGGGCGCAAGAGTTGTCTTTGCGGAGCTTTCGTCAAATTCAACAGAGAGCGCTTCTTCTTCGAAATCTGAAACGGGCATAAGTGTTTTGCCAACGTATGCTTTTGCTTTAACATTTTTGCCGCCGAAATTGAAGCTGATCTTCTTTTCGTTGTCGCAGGAGGAGTTGATAGCCGTAACGGTTGTTATACCGTCTTTTTCGGTAACGGTTATAAAATCGTCGGAGTAAAGAAGTCGTCCGCCCATATGTACACCGAGGAGCTTGAGCATCTTACCTGTTGCGGTAAGCTCAACATTGTGCGGATTAACTTTTATCGCGCCCTCGTTTACCATTTCAAAGTGACAAGCTATACCGATATTGCTTATCGGAGCTTCTCCGATTATCATATTCAGCATCTTAGCCGTATGCATACCGTCGGTAATGCTTGATTTTCTGTACCATGCATACCAGAGATTCCATTCGTCAAACGAAATGCTGATATCGTCGTTTCCGAGGTATTTACGCATAAGTCTGAGATTGTTTCTTGTGTTTACGGGGCCGCGAAGCGAGTTGTAATATTCATCCTTGAGTCTTGAAAGGTCGCTGAAGTGCGGCTGTGCGGAATATGTGTGGAATGAAACGAATTTAACAATATCCTTGAGCGGCTTTGCGGAAAAATCTACCCAGTTTTTGTCGGGGTGGGGGCCGGAAGAGCAGAATGTAAGATTCGGGCATACCTCAAGCATCTTTACTGCGCTCTTTCTTGCAAGACGTGCATAACCTGCGGGGGTGTTGTCGCCTTCCATATGACCGTAGCCTGCTTCGTTGCCGAGAGACCAGAGATTTACGTTGTACGGCTCTTTGAATCCGCGTTCAATTCTGAGTCTGCCGTATTCGGTCGTTTCGTCACCGTTACAGTATTCAACCCATGCGGCGTTCTCTTCGGGAGTACACCATGTCTGGTTTATTGTAATGAACGGCTCTGCTCCGATGTAACGGCAAAGAGCAACGAAATCGTCTGTGTTCATTTCGTGGAAATCGTAGCCGTGAGAATGGGGCTGTGTTTCAAGCATAAGATATGACTGGAAAGGCGCACGTTCGTCAACGGGGAGAAGACCGTCCATCCAGTTGTATTCGCCTGCAAAGTTACCGCCGGGCCAACGTAAAACGCCAACACCGATCTCCTTGAGCGCTTCAACCGCATCTTTTCTCATGCCTCTGAAATTGTCTTTGTTCATCATCGAAACGGCACCGACATCCACAAGAACCTGCTGCTTGTAAACAATTCGGAGATCCGCATCAACATCGCTTTCCGTCGGCGCAAGCTCTGCCTCGTAACGGTTCCATACATCGCCTGCTTTTATCGAGATAACTGCGGAGGCATATGTTTTGGTGTTGTATCTGTCTGTGAGGCTTACGGTGATGTCAACATCCTCAAAGCATTTTGCAACGATCGCAAAATCGTAAACCTCATCCTTTGAAATATCCAATTCATGCTGACCGAAGCCGCCTTCGATCTCGGGATCACAGCACATAACCTGCTGAGAGGTGCATTCGAGCGCTCTGTGCATATGATAGTGCTCGGGGTAGTGGCGTGTGTATGATGCGCCTGTTATCGCATATGTCTTTTCACCGATAAGATACCAGTCGGATGAAATACCTTCCATAACGGACGGCTTGCCGACAAATTTTCTGTTTCTTATCATCTGCGCAGAAAGACCTTTGTTTATGCTTGAACGTGTGTGCTCAAGGTTGTTGCCGTAAAGCAGGGGAGAAACAAGACCCATATCTTTTTCTCTGTCGATTACGATATCGCAGTCGCCTTCGGGTGTTTCTGCATGTACAAGCTCTTCTTCCTTGTCATCGTTGCAGTCAAGAAGCTGCGCGAGAGATATATCAAAAGCCATCGCAAGCTTGTTCATTGTCGGAACATCAGGACAAGCTTCTCCTTTTTCCCATTTGTCAACTGTATTTGCGCAAACACCGAGCATTTTTCCAAGCTCTTCCTGTGTCTTTTCTATGCTGTTTCTTTTAACGGCAATAAATCTGCCGATATTTTTCAT
>CAJGDF010000181.1 GCA_904502105.1 uncultured Clostridia bacterium | reverse complement strand
ATCCTCAACAATTGCCGAAAAAGAATACGATATCTTTAAGATAAAAACATACCTCGATAATTTTGAAGGCATAGTAGGCGAGGAAAACGAGAAAGTATACTTAAAGTTAAAGAATATCCTGAACAAGATACAAAACATATCCGTATCCGGTGTTACAGTAACAGTTCCCAAAACTTCTTTCTACGGAGTAAACGGTGAATCTGTTGAATGTGACGAATTTACATTCACATTCATTCCCTCCCAAGACCTGTACATCGGTCTGACAGAAGAAGCAAAGCTTCTTTGCGGAGCATTCGGAGAACTGATGGAAGACCAGATCCCCTCCGTTCTTTCCGAAACAGAAAAAGAGATCCTCAAGATCAAGGATTTCATAAATCAGTATTCTTTTATCCTCGGCGTTCATAAGCCGATAATAAACAGTGAAACAAGAACAGTAGTTCCCGTACAGACAAAGAATTCCGCAAAGGAAATCCTAAAAAAGGTTCTTTGCGACGCATGGGACACCGACAAGATCGGTGACGGCAAGGTCTTCGGCATCGAATGTGTTTTCAATGCAGCAGCAGAATATTATGCATTCAAATCAGGTATAACATCCGATTTTCTTACATCCGAAAAAACATCGGAACTTGCTCCTTTTAAAGAATACCTCAACAACAGCGACGTTATTTACAATACGCTCACTGCCGCCGTTTCGATGATCGAAAAGGATCTTTCGAAATATTGCTTTGCTTTACAGTATGCAGTTGAAAACATTGCGGATATCTGGGGACTTTCAAAAAATCCTTCATCCGGATATTACTTTGTGGCATCTGCAAAGACGGAAGCTGACGGTACGGATATAACAAACGTATTCAACTACAAGTCAAACGCATTCACGGCATTAACGGAAAACATCAACAAACTGATGTCCGAGATCCAGAAATCCGAATTTTCGGATAAAGCGGCCGCTAAGATCCTGATTGCGGCTGAGAAGATGGATTCATCCGTTAAAAATCTTCTGAGTGATTACGGTGCAGACTGTTACAACAAATTCTTATATGATCTTTTCGGCAAGGCATCCTCTTATTACGGAAAAGAAGATCTTGCATATGAAATGTTCAAAACATTGGTAACAAAAGACGGTATAGAGCTCGATAAGTATATCGTTCTCGATTCAAACGGTCAGGTATCCTCCTCAGAGGTCGTTTACAAATACTTTGCGTTTACAGTTTCGGCAGTATCCAAGGATTTTACAAGAACAAACAATATGTACTCTTTCGACGGCAATAAAGTTATGACAAACCTCATAACTCCCCTTGACGTCATTCTGAAAAACAGAGCAGTATATATCGGAAACTATGCAAGAGACAAGGCAGAAGAAATAGAAAACGATATGAACACAGCGCAGCTGCTTGTTTCCACCGTAAATACTCAGATTCAGAATATCGGACACGAAATAACAGTCGGCGATGCTGAAAAGCTTCTTGCAAAGCTTTCTGAAATAAACTTTACTCTGCCGAACTATTCGCTTTCGTACATCGCATCATTCAAGGCATCCACCCTTGACGCTATAATAGACAAGGCGAAAGCAAAAACAATAGATCAGGCAGATACTACCCCCTACTATAAGCTTATATGCGACCGTTTCCAGAGCGCATATTCAAATGCTTTGGAAGTAAGCTACAACAAAACGGTTCCCACTCAAACAGTTAAAGAAGCGGCGGAAATTCTCGAAAAATCACTTGAACTTATCGAAAAATACGAGAAATCAATATCTGCAAGCATCATTACCGTAAAAGATCTCGAAACAAAAATAACCGAAGCGGAATATCTTCTTTTAAGATACGACATCGACACGCCCAACTCTTTCGTTACACTCCTTGAAAGCTCGATTGCTGCGGCGAAAAAGACTTATTCCGAAAAGATATCCACATTCACCGCCGACGAGCTGAAATATGAAGTTAAAATGCTCGATACGGCAATGACTCAGGCAGAAAACGCAATGCCTGTAGGAAAGGTTATGAAAACCGAGATTTCAAAAATAACCGTTTCTGTAAAAGACTCGTCCGAATATACGGCAGATACCTGGGCAACATATGCAAATGCGATAAGCAAAGCAAATCTTGCCGCGGCAAGCAGCACAGAAAAAGCTTCGTCATGCGTAAGTCTTATTGAAGAGCTCAGAACGGCCGTTGCACTTCTTAAACCCGCAAACGAACAGCCCGAAGAAGATCAGCCTGAGCAGGAAGAACCGACCGATCAGGAAGATCAGCCCGAGCAGCAGCCTGTTGAAACACCCACAGAACCTGAAAAACCCGAAGAAAACAGTGACATGGTGGAATTTTTCAATCAGGCAAATGATATATATGTAAAATCGGTAACCGAACTTGCGGAATACTCGATCACATCAAAAGCAAATGCGGAAAAGATAGCCATCTGGACCGCTGCGCTCGACAATCTCAAAACAGCCATTGATGAGAAAAAAGACGAAGCAACAATCGTTTCGTGCATCGTTGCAATCCAGCTTGCAAAGGATACACAGATCGAAAACCCCGAAACAAATGATAATTGAAAGGTATATTAAGCTCTAATGAACAGATTTGTAAAAAAACTGCTTACTGTTATCATCACAGTAATCTTGACAGTAAGCCTTGCGGTTTCTTCTTTTGCGGAAGCATTGAACGTGGCATACGAAGCTGCGGCGGCAGAGAACTATTATCTCAGCTCCGATGTTAAAACAAACGGAGAAATCCTGAGTGAATACCTTGCGCTCGTTTATTCGGGTTTTACGGTTGTTGACGACTCCTACCTGAAGAACAAAGACGGCGTTGAATTGCTCGCCACAGAAATAATCACAAATGCGGCTGACGGAAAATCAGCAGATCCCGAAAAAACATCCCAGCTTGCTTCATTGCAGAAAGAAGACGGCTCTTTCGGAGATCTCAACGAAACCTGCCTTGCGATGATCGCATTAAAGACAGCAAAAACAGTATTTTCAAGCGAAAAAGCCGTAAATTCGGTTCTTTCACATCAAAACGAGGAAGGTATCTTCGCTGTTTCGGATGATGTTAAACAAAACATTGAAGCAACATCTCTTGTAATAACAGTTCTTTCCCCTTACGTCGGAGCAGTAAATGTTCAGGACGCTATAGACAAAGCGGTAAACGCTCTCAACTCACTGCAGAATGAAGACGGCACCTTTGCCGACGGCTCCTCCATTACTTTAAGCAAAGTTATCACCGCTCTTTCCGATATAGGCGAAAGCCCGAATTCCGATGTATGGAAAAAAATGGTTGAGCTTCTTGTTACATACAAAAACGAAGACGGCTCATACAGAGAATATCTTTCAGACACCGAGCCGAACCCCGAAGCCACCGCGGAAGCACTTTGTACATTCCATGCCCTCGCATCAGGCTCCTCCCCTATCCAAAAGCTTATGGCTGAAGGAAAGCTCTCGTCTTTCGACATCAGAGATATAATGCCGTTTGCAATTCTCTACGGTGTTATCCTTCTCGGTTCCATAGTATTCTGGGTATATGCACTCAGAAAAAAACAGAACACAAGAACCCTCGAAGATGCCAAAAAAGCATACGATCTTTGTTAAAAAAAGTTCTCGGAGATATACCTCGGGTCCTAAAGGACAGTAAAATAGCCGATATGGATTGAATTCCGTATCGGCTATTATCTGTTGCATCACCGCATTCGGTGGTGAGTCAGTGCGCTTTTCCTGATGGTTTTTTAGTGATATGCCGACTTTGTCGGCGTGATATTTTTGCTGTCGCAAAAGTAGTATTGCGAGGCTATGCCTCACAGTGATATTCTATTCGCCACAAAACTCGCGTAGCGAATACCACTGGGACTCAGTCCCAATATCACTGCATTTGCAACGTAACCGTTGCCGCAATATCACTCGCCGTAGGCGAATAGAACCGGTGTTGAGTCCTTAGGAACGCAACACCTATGTTCCGAGATATTTTTCTGTTTTATGCATATTAATTAATAAACAACATCACTCTTCAAAAAAGCTTCGCCGCAGAACGGACATGAAAGCTCTTCGCCGTCTTCACCGTTT
>CAJGDF010000180.1 GCA_904502105.1 uncultured Clostridia bacterium | reverse complement strand
CGTCTCTGGTCTAAAAATGCAGCGGTCGATTCTCCGTATTCAGGCTTTGTTGAAAAAGAATATTTTCCGTCTGTTTCTCTTAAACGTATACCGCAGTCTGCATTGTCAAACTGCTCTTTTATTTTTTGCGCGGCACTCATTATGTCTTCGGCTGTTACCTCAAAATGTGCCGCAAGCTTTGTCACTTCAACGGGAACGGTCGATGCGAATATTATCGCAGACATCGCAGCCGTGAGCGAAAGGTTCTTGTCTAGGGTCATTTTTTATTCCTTATTAACGTTATATCGGGATCTTCTCCGTCCGAAATGTCAACTCGTCCCGAGCGTATAAGCTCAAGCACTGCAAGAAATGTTGCAACGATCTCCGAGCGGTTGTCCATTCCTCTGAAAAGCTTTTTGAACGGAACAGTCGTCTTTTTTAACAGTATTCTCAAAAGCGAGATGATCTTTGTTCCCACCGATATGAATTTTGTGCCGATCAGCTTCGAAAAATTGCTCGGTGAAAGCGGCTTTTTACCGTTTAAACGGCGTAATACCGCCGCATATGCTTCCATTATTTTTCTCGGAGAATATTGGTATTCTCTCTGTATTTTCGGAAGATCGTCTGGCTCGGTCTCTCTGAAAAATATCTTTCCCCACATGCTGTTTTCCGCAAGATATGCCGCCGCCTTTTTACATTTTGCATATTCGGCAAGTCTGCGTTCGAGAACAAGCTTCGGGTCTTCTTCATCTTCGTTTTCTTCTTTGGGAAGAAGTGTTCTTGATTTGATGTAAACAAGCGTTGATGCCATTTCAAGAAAATCGGCGGCAAGATCAAGCTCCATCATCCGTGCCTGTTCGAGATATTCCATATACTGATCCAACAGAAGCGAGATCTCAATATCGCATATATCGATCTTGTTTTTTTCTATCAGCGATAGAAGAAGGTCAAGCGGTCCTTCAAATATCTCAAGCTTAAAATTTAACGGTTTCATTGGCCTTACATTATGATTATGCCGAGGATCGCAGCAATAACGGAGAGAAAGAACGACATAAGGCTGCTTGTAAGCATCGAAATAAAATTAAATCTGTTAAGAATTATGATAAGTCCGAGGAAAATGTACATCGAATATCGTTCAATGTCAAGATACTTGTATTTATATTTGAACGGCAAAAGCTCGGCAACGACCTTCGAGCCGTCGAGGGGCGGAAGCGGAATGAGGTTGAAAAAGCCGAACGAAAGATTGTACATAACGATAAACTGAAGAAGCGTATTTACGTTGGTAAAGAATATTCCGCCTTCGGGAAATGCAACGATCAGTATAACTTCTAAAAGAAGCCATAAAAATCCGCTTAAAAAGTTCGCAAAAGAGCCTGCGAGAGATGTTAAAATAATACCGAGCTTGGGCTTCTTGAAGCTTCTTGAATCCATCATTACGGGATTCGCCCAACCGAAGCCGAAAAGCAAAAACATTATCATGCCTATCGGGTTAAGGTGTCTTAATGGGTTTAACGTCATTCTGCCGTATGCTTTCTGCGCCTTGTCGCCCATTATGTACGCAACAAAAGCATGTGCCCATTCGTGAACCGAGATCGATAAAAGAACGGCGATCGCACCGAAAACGATTGCCTGGAGAATTTCGATGGGGGAGCCGCCCGAGAGAATTGCATTAAGGATCATTTGTTTTATATTACCTCTGTGTGTTTAGTTTACGGGAAAAATAAGATTCATTAACGAAAGGAAAAGATATTCGGCGGTCATTGCGATCTCATTTATTATTGATGCCGCAATGCCTGAACGTGATGCGATGAGTACAAGGAAAAACAGAACGATGTAGGAAAACTTGTCAAAATAGAGAAATTTTTCTCTGATCTTTTCGGGCAGTATCTGCGCAATAATAAGTCCGCCGTCTGTTCCGGGAATAGGGAGAAGCGAAAACAGCGCATAGCCGAGGTTGACAAGAACGCCCGATGAGAAAAACATCGATATCCACATGAGAACTGTCGGATAAACTTCCGTTGCAATGTAGATGTTTACGTTTATAACATACAGTATGTCGTATATTAGCATACATGCCAATGCGGTAACAATATTTGTGAGCGGTGCGGAAAGCGCGATCAGGGCGTTTTTACCTGCGGAAAGCTCCGTTCTCTTCGGCTTCGTCCATGAAACGGAGAAAAATGCAAGGATAATTATTGAGATCACGTTTGATATATTTATTTGTTTGAGCGGATTTATCGATGCAGTCGCTTCGCCGCCGAGCTTTACGGTCAGACGGGCACGTACATATTCTCTTAACGTTATTGATAAAATCGATATAACTGCCATGAAAACGATAACTGCCACCGTATCGGCAAACGATGCGGATGAGCCGTTCATTATCTGATCAAAAATCATTATTGCCTCCGTTGCGGAAATTTAATCTGTACAATTAATATATAATCATCTTTATTATACACCCATTAATCGTTTTTGTAAAGGGCTTTCGGGGGTTGACACAAAAATATTTCAAAAAACAGATATTCTCCCCGAAAACACTTTCGACAGCCTTCAAAATTTAAAAAAAAGTCACAAAAATCACTTGCAATCTGCGAGATGTTGTGATATAATAATAGAACTGAAAATGTGAAAGGATGGAGGTTAAAAGGATGAATCCCCTGATTCTTGTATTGACTATCGTACTTATTGCTTGCAGCATTGCTCTTATCGCTATTATTCTTTTCCAGTCCGGAAGAAACGCAAGTGTATCCGAAGCAGTAGGCGGTGGACTTGGCAACGCAGCTTCCAGAAATAAGAGCGCGGCAAAAGATCTCTTCCTTAAGAGAGCAACTCTTATTTGCTCGATAATATTCGTTCTTATCATTCTTGTTGTTAACATCTTTGAGATTGTATAAGTTTTTCTGAAAATATTATTGATAAGATTTAGGACGTCGGTTAATTCCCGACGTCCTTTTGCTGTCTTTGTCTCATTATTTCAAATGCACATACCGCGCTCGCCGCAGATGCCGAAAGCGCATTGCGGAAATTTGAGCCGTAGGGGATGTAAATATTGCCGTCGCTGTTGTCTGTAACTTTTCTTGAAAGGCCGCGTAATTCTCCGCCTATAGCAAAAATCACGGGGCATGTCAGATCGGCCTCGTAAAGAGCGACCGCATCACGCCTCTCTGCGCAGTATGTTTTTATACCGTACTTCTTTGCCTCGATGATCGCTTCACCAAGATCGGGACAAGCCGCAGTCGGTATATATTCGGATGCTCCCGCGGATGCTTTAACAACTGTCTCTGCCGCACTCAGCCAGTTTCTTTCGGGTACAATAAGCCCTGTTGCACCTGCCGCGTAAAGAGATCGGAGCGCATCACCGAAATTGTATGGGTCCTCAACACCCTCCAAAAGAATTATAAACGGATTTTCAACCGAAAAAAGAGATTCGAGCGTTTCGTATCTTCTTTCTCCAACATTTGCCGCAACTCCGCCGTGGGTGCGTCCCGTTACTAACGCGGAAAATTCTTCATTTTCCATTATCGTTGTTTTAACATTGCGGCGCTGCGCTTCATGTATTATAAAGGATGTATCTTTCGATTTTTTTGATTTGTCAATGTAAATTTCTTCTATCGGTCTGCTTCCCGAAAGAAGAACCGCTTTTACCGAGATCGAACCTTCAACGATCATTTCTTCAAAACCGCCGTTTCCTATTTTTTATCATTGAAAAAAGTATACCATATTCGTTCGGGAAAGGCAAGTTTTTTGAGAAAAAAAGTCCGTGTAAAAATGTAAACAATTTGTGTCCTGCTTTGTCGCGTATTCTAAAATCCGCTCGGTTATGGGAAAAATCGGCTCTGAAAAATATTTTGAGAAAAATAAAAAAGGGTATTGACAAATCGGAGATTTTGTGGTATCATATACAAGTCGACGGAACTGAGGCAAACAAAGCTTCGGAACCCGAAAAGATGGAAGCTTAGCTCAGCTGGGAGAGCATCTGCCTTACAAGCAGAGGGTCATAGGTTCGAGCCCTATAGTTTCCACCAATGGCTTCGTAGTTCAGCTGGTTAGAACGCCGCCCTGTCACGGCGGAGGTCGTGG
>CAJGDF010000179.1 GCA_904502105.1 uncultured Clostridia bacterium | reverse complement strand
TGAAGTTCCCGTTTTTGGTGACTGCGATGAGTTCGAGCGCGTTTTGACAAACATAGAAGAATGTTCTTTGGATGAAATAATAAATGCTTTTGAGTTATTTCAGGGTGATTTTCTTGAAGGAATGACATCTGAATTTTGGGTCATGCCTGTATCTTCATATTATCATAATCTTTTTATCGACTCTTTGGGTAATATTATCCCTCAGATGCTCGATGCCGGCAGATGCGAAGAAGCGATAGGTCTTTGCCGTATTGCTACCAATATAGAGCCCTACAACGAAGATGTTCACCGCCTTTATATGCAGGCGTGCATTTCCGGCGGCAATCAGAAAAAAGCGGTAGAAATATATCAGAAGCTGAGTGAAAGGCTTATATCCGAACTCGGTGTTATTGCTTCGGAAGAAACCCGCAGCATATATTATGAGGCAACAAAAACAATAAACCTGAGCTCTATAACAATAGATGTTCTCAAAGATCAGCTGAAAGAAATTTCCGACAGGCCCGGCGCACTTGTTTGCGAATACGATTTCTTTAAGATTTTATACCAATCCATGGCTCGTTCCATAATGAGAAGCGGTATTGCTGTTCATATTGCATTGATTTCCGTTTCAGAAAAGAAAACCGAGATTACACCCAAAAAGCTCGAAAAATGGATGCCGTGTCTTGAAGATACCATATGCCGTTCTTTGAGAAGAGGCGATACTCTTGCAAAATGCAGTATATCTCAGTATGTAATTATGCTGCCGCGTGCTACATACGAAAACAGCTGTCTTGTATGTGAAAGAATAATCCGTGCTTTTAACAAAAAATATACTCACAGTGATTTTGATTTGAATTATGTGGTTTGTCCCATAGAGCCCGATGATAAGGAGAGTTTTCAGTGGATCAGAGAACCGATGGACAATTAAATAATTCCGTTTACGCCAATTATTGTTGTCTGTATGACGGTAATCTTGTTTTTGAAGGCGAAAACAAGAATGTCGGTTATGTTCTTGGCTGCGATAACGGTGAATCTGTCGATGGAAAGAATCTGTTTGATTTTGTTATCGGCTCAGATGTCGACAGGGTAAAGCAGGAGGTTCGTTGTCAGATCGAAAACGGAGGTTGTATTGAGTTTTTGATAGTAACTCACTGCGGACGCTGGATCTTGAACAGAGGTGTCTTAAGATCGGTTGACGGAAAGACCTATATAGACGGTGTTTTGGTCGTTATTTCAAGATTTAAAGATATTTTCTATACACAGAAACAAAAACTCGATGAATATGAGGGCAAATTGGTTGAATCCAACGAGAGAGCATCCAAGGATTCTCTTACAATGATATTAAACGCCAATACTACCAAATCCTTCTGCGAAAAGTATATTTCCGGTTGCTGCAGCGGCTTTGCGCTCATTGTGATCGACTTAGATGATTTTAAGAAAATAAATGACAGTTACGGCCATATCATAGGGGATCAGGTATTGATTGCTTTTGCAGATATAATAAAAAATCTTTTCAGAAATAACGATATTGTTGGCCGCATCGGCGGTGATGAATTCCTCGTTTTGATGAAAAATGTTGAAGACAAGGCTATCGTTGAAAAAAGAAGCTCTCAGATAGTTGATTCTTTCGCTAAAATATCATGCTGCGATATTGCCGATGGGGAACTCAGTTGTTCTGTCGGCGTTGCTTTCGTTAAAAACAAAGGATTACACTATTATGATGTTTTCCGCGTTGCTGACAGAGCGATGTACTATGCCAAAGAAAAAGGTAAAAATTGCTATGAAGTTGTGGATTTATAAAATTTGCACGATCGGTGTGCAAGGGAAGGGGGACATAAGATGAAAAATAATTCAATGGATAATCTTTTTCCGTTATCCTTGAGCCAACTTAATATATTGAATCTTGAGCGAACCCTTCAGGGAACATCGGTCAATAATATCAGCACAACCATACGTATCAACGGTTGTGTCGATTTTGCGCTGCTTCAGAACAGCATTAACCTTGTTATTGAAAGTGACCCGTCGTTAAGAATTCAGCTTGTAAATAATGACGGAGTTATGATGCAGCACAGTGTACCGTTTGTACGCGAAGAATTCCCTGTTTACGATTTTTCTAACATGAGCAGAGAAGGCATCGGAAATTGGGAGATCGCAATAACAAGAGAGATCATACCTCTTGAAAACGGACCTCTTTACCGCTTTATTTTATTCCGCGATTCAGAACGTAACGGCGGTATATTGGTCAAACTGCATCATATTATAGCCGATGGCTGGTCGCAGATCATGATATGCAATAAAATTGCCAGAACATATCTTGAATTGCTTTCACATAAAGAGCCTTCTCTTGAAATGGCTCCCGATTACCAGATACATATTCAGGAAGAAAACGACTATATTTCTTCAAAAGCCTTTGAACGCGACGAAAAATATTGGAAATCTATCGTTGAATGTATCGAAGAGCCCTCTTCTCTTAAAAATATGTACGGAGCAACCGTCAGCCCTGTCGGAAACCGTGTAAGCTTTGAGCTTCCGCAGGTTTTGAATCATGCTATCTTTTCTTTTTGTCAGGAAAAAAGAGTTGCACCGTTTGCTGTTTTTTATATGGCTCTCGCTATATATTTCAAACGTAACGGCGGGACCGACCGTTTTACGATAGGTGTTCCGATCTTTAACCGAACAAACTACGAATTCAAGCAAAGCACGGGTATGTTTGTTACAACATTACCTTTTTATAATGAAATTGACGATTCATGGACATTGAATTCGTTCAATGACGATCTTATGGAAAAATGGTATGAGATGCTTCGCCATCAGCGTTATCCTTTTTCCAAAATATGCGACCTTTCTCCCCGCAGCGGAAGATTGTTCAACATAGCTTTATCTTATCAGGACAGTAAGATATTTGAAAGCAGAGATGCTTCCGTTCATTTCAGCGGCAGATGGCATTATTGCGGCTATCAGGCAGAGCAGCTCACTATTCATGTCACAAATCTTAAAGATCATCAGCAATATGCCGTGGATTACGATTATCTCGCTCAGTATTTTACAGAGAGCGAGATCGCTTCGCTGCACAAAAATCTGTGCCATATAATTTACGAAGCGCTTAATGAACCCAATAAACCCATACACTCACTTAACATTTTGTCTTTGGAAGAAAAAGAGCAGGTTCTTTATACATTTAATAAAACAGATAAATATCTTGAGGATATATCTGTTTATTCCGCTCTTCTTAAAAACAGTAAAGAATATCTGAACAGAGCGGCTGTTATTCATAATGGCGAGCGTATGACATACGGTACGTTATTGCACAGAAGCTCTCAGTTTGCCTGCGCGATAAGTGAAAACGTTAATTCCGCAAACGCTCTTGTTGCTGTTATGCTGCCGAGAAACTTTGATCTTCCCGCCGCTATGATAGGTATTCTTCAGCAGAAATGCGCTTATTTGCTGCTGTCATCTTCTTTGCCGAAAGAAAGAATCAAAAAGATATTGGTTCAAAGCGAAGCATCGCTTCTTATTACTGATGACAGTCATATTTCAGTTGCGAAAGAATGCAATATTCCGGTCCTTACCGTGGATGCTGTTGATGATTATTACGGATTGCCTTCAAACTGCAACGAATGCAGCGGTCTGAAGACAGATGAGCTTCTTGCTTATGTTGTTTACACATCCGGCAGTACAGGGGAGCCCAAGGGTGTTGAAATAACCCAACAGAATCTTTTGAATCTCGCGCAGGAAATGGAACCCGTTTACGGAAGCGGTGCTGTCTTGTCTGTATGCAATATAGGCTTTGACGCATTTATGCTTGAGAGTATCGTTGCTCTCCTGAACGGAAGAACCATCGTTTTCCCGTCTGATTCTGATATAGAGTCTCCCGAACGTCTTGCTGAGCTGATAACAGGTTACGCTGTAGGCTTTTTTGCAATGACTCCGTCCCGCCTGTCAGTGCTTCTTTCAAGTAAATCATTCAAAAAGGCACTGAGCCGTATTGACAGTATCGTTTGCGGCGGCGAGCATTTTTCAACAGAGCTGTTAAGAAAAATAAAATCGTGTACAAATGCGCGTATATATAATCAGTACGGACCTTCCGAAACTACGGTTGCCGTAAGTAT
>CAJGDF010000178.1 GCA_904502105.1 uncultured Clostridia bacterium | reverse complement strand
TTCTTGCCCAGATAAGCGTAAAAACAATACAAAGGATAAGAATTGTCCAATCGGGAGCACCGTCTATGATAAAATGGCTCACGGAGCCTGTCAGTGCGGTAAATGTCATAATAAAAACGCTTGTTCCGACTGCGGTTTTTAATTCGTAGCCGAGAATGCTTGTCAGTATCAGCAACATCATCATGCCGCCGCCTGCACCGATGAAGCCGCAGATAAATCCGATAAAAACGCCGCTTATGATCGACTGAACAACTCTCTTTTTCGCATCGACCGATGCCATGCTTTCTTTTGTTGTCATTACGGGTTTTACGATGAATCTTATTCCCAAAAACAGAGTTGCAACGACCGATGTTGTGCCCATCGTTCCGCCCGGAACAAAGCTTGAAACGAAACTTCCGACCGCCGTAAAAACAAGCACGGATATCATCATAACGATGCCGTTTTTTATATCGAGGTTTTTATTTTTGCCGTATTCGTACGCGCTGATCCCGCTTGCAAGAACATCTGATGCAAGTGCGATTCCAACTGCTGAATAGGGGTTCATATCAAGAAAAGTTACAAGGATAGGCGTTATTACCGCGGCGGCGCTCATTCCTGCAAATCCCGTCCCGAGTCCTGCTCCCATTCCTGCGAGAAAGCATACCAATACTGTTATCAATAATTCCATTTATTTAGCCACCGGTGTTTTGATTTTAACATTTTTCTTTTCTTCTCGTTTTACGGTTGCTTCTTTGAAGAGAATATATGCCGTTGAAGCAACGGGTACACTTAACAGCATTCCGACTGGACCTCCGATACCTCCGCCGACAGTTACTGCCGCAAGTATCCACATGCCAGGAAGATTTACTCTGCTGCCCATAACCTTGGGGTAAATAACATTGCCTTCGATCTGTTGTAAAATAAGAAGAAAAACAATGAAAATAACGGCTTTTATGGGGTCAACCGTGAGTATCATAAAAGCGCCCACTATAATGCCTATAAATGCACCGACGACGGGTATAAGCGCTGTTACACCGACAAGTGCTCCGACCATCGGAGCAAACGGTATCTGCAGAATAAACATACCTATCATACACAGCATGCCGAGAATGACCGCCTCCAGCGACTGACCTGATATGAAATTCTGAAAGTTAATACCTGCAACCGATGCCGCATGAATAAACCATTCGCCGAAATCTTTCGGAAGCCAAACTCTTATTAAACGTATAGCCTGCATTTTGAGCTTATCCTTACCGAAAAGAATATAAATTGCAAAAACGAATGAGATAAATATATCAAAAATACCGCCGACAAACGAAGAGATCGTTCCAAATGCGGTGTTGAATATCGTTTCTCCCTGTGATTTTAACCAGGTTTGAATTGAGTCGAGTATGCCGTCCCAGTTTATTGAAAGAAGAATATTGCCGAAAGGCATATTTTCAACCTCTGATTTGCTCATTCCGTTGATCTTTGTTATGAAGTTAACGGCCCCGCTTGCAACTACCTTCAATGCCTCAACAAGTTCAGGTATAACGAGCCATACAACCCCCGTTATAATGCCCAATATCATTATTAAGGCTAAAATGAAACTGACGGGTCGTCTCATTTTCTGCAAAAATTTCTTTTTTGTTTTAACAAAGAAATGTCTTTCGAAAAAACTCATGGGAACATTAAGTATTGCTGCTATGACTGCACCAAGGAGCAGGGGAGCGATAAGTCCGATACACCAGGACACTGCCTTGGCGACCGCAGATATATTTTGTACTCCTAAAAATATCAGAATACATGCGGTTGCTGTTGTTATTATCCATTTTGCTAATTTTTTAAATTTTTCAGGTGAAAAATCCATTTTATTCTCCCGGAGTTTATGATGTTATTTACATATTATATCACGTAAAATCAAGTTTTTCAATAGAATATTTGTGTCAAAATACAACAAAAAAAGCGTGATGCATTAACACCACGCTTTTAATATTTTTCTTTGGTTATTTAGCTGTATTCTTTTTGTTTATTGCTTTAATAACAAATACTGCAACAACAAAGAGAAGAAGAGCAACTGCCCACATAATGATGCAGCTTACAACACTGCCGAGAGTTGTACAAGCACCGCCTACAAGGTAAGCAACTGCTGCGATACCTGCAATGAGACCCGCATAGGGGAGCTGTGTGTTGACGTGTTCAACATGGTTGCAGCGTGCGCCTGCGGAAGCGAGGATCGTTGTATCGGAAATGGGGGATACATGGTCGCCGAATACTGCACCGCCGAGAGTTGCGGAAACGGTCATGATAGTAAGAGCGCCGCTGCCGCCGAGGATCGTAACCGCAATGGGAACGAGAACGCCGAATGTACCCCAGGATGTACCTGTTGAGAATGCGATAAGGCCTGCAAGGATAAAGAATATAGCAGGGAAGAGGAACTGCGGGAATGCACTGTTTGCAAGGTTTGTTTCAACGAATGCCTGAGCATCGAGATAACCGCCCTTTGCACCCATAATACCTGCGATAGACCAAGCAAATGTAAGAATAAGGATTGCGGGAACCATTGCTTTGAAACCGTCTGTGAAGCTGTCGGTGATTTCTTTGAAGGAGATCGTTTTTGTTATCATATAGTATACAGAAACGATAACAAGGGCAATTGTAGAACCGATAGCAAGAGACATACCTGCGTCACAGTTGGAGAATGCTTCGATTACGTTTGCGGACTGAAGTTCTGTGTCGATAAGACCTGTATCCCAGTTGTAGAAGAAACCGGTGTAGATCATACCGAATACGCAGCAAACAATAAGAATAATAACGGGAACAACGAGATGACGGATCTTGCCTTTGGGGTTGGATTCGATCTCAGCTTCTGAACTGCCCGATTCGGGAACACCTGCATAAACGTCGCCTGTTGCTTCTGCAACATCTTCGTTTTTCTTCATTTTACCAAAGTCGAAGTTGAGGAAGCAAAGAGCAAATACCATAACGATAGTTAAAAGTGCATAAACGTTAAAAGGAATTGTGCTGATGAAAACGGTAAGACCGTCACCTTCAAGCTCGCCTGCAACTGCAGCTGCCCAGCTTGAAATGGGGGCGATAATACAAATAGGAGCAGCGGTAGCGTCGATAATATACGCAAGCTTGGATCTTGAGATCTTGAACTTGTCTGTTACGGGACGCATAACGGAACCTACTGTGAGACAGTTGAAATAGTCGTCAACGAAAATAAGACAACCGAGGCCTGCTGTTGCCGCAAGCGCAGTGCCTTTAGATTTGATCTTTCTGCCTGCCCATTCGCCGTATGCTTTTGCACCGCCGGATTTCTGCATAAGAACAACGAAAATACCAAGAACTACAAGGAAAACGATTATCGGAGTGTTTGCTCCTACTTTTTCACTCATTACCTGATAAAGAGTGAAGATTGCGTTGAGAGGATCTCCTCCCGCGTACATCATAGCACCAACGAAGATACCGAGGAAAAGCGAAACGTAAACCTGTTTCGTTACCAACGCAAGTACTATGGCGATAACTGCAGGCATAAATGCCCAAAAAGTACCTACCATGTTTTTTCTCCTTAAACTTATTTGACACGAAAAATGTCATTTTTTAGTGTTAATATTATAGCACATTAAATCGAATTTGTAAACCTGTTTTTCAGAGAAATATAAATTTTTTTACTCTCAAATTTCTTAATACATCTAATTGTTGTAAAATACACCCGTAAAACAGCTTTAAGGTTATTGAAATATTGATGATTTGATGTTATAATATTATTGCAAACAAGAAAAACTTTATGGAGGGTTGATTTATGGATATCAATTTAAAAGATAAACTGAAAAATTTACGCCAACAAAAAAATGTTACTCAAGAAGCTTTGGCAAAACATTTAGGAATCTCTCAACAGTCTGTTTGCAAATGGGAGCGTGGTGAAGGATTTCCTGATATTTCGTTGCTTCCTCAGATCGCATTGTATTTTAATGTCAGCATAGATGATCTTTTAGATGTAGGACAAGCAAGAATCAAGGAAAAGATCGATGGATATACAGAAGAAGATAAACTTCTCGGCAAAATAGGGGATAACAATGCAAGAATAGCTGTCTGGGAAAATGCTTTAAAAGAGTTCCCCAATAACCACTATGTTATGTCGAAACTTATGAG
>CAJGDF010000177.1 GCA_904502105.1 uncultured Clostridia bacterium | reverse complement strand
TTGTTTACGATATCTATCATCAGCAGGTCGGCGAAGGTAACATTATCCCCAATGTTGTTAACAATCTCGACTGTATTGCTCATCTGCATTCTGCAGGTCATCCCGGACGTCACGAGCTTCAGTTCGGCGAAAGCAATTATAAAGTTATTTTTGATGCAATTGACAAAGCAGGCTATACGGGCTGCTGCGGTCTTGAGTACGGTCCGCTGCTTCCTCCTGAAGAAAGCCTTATCAAGGCAAAAGAGCTGTACTGCTGAAAATCTCTCTTTTAATCTGTCTTCAAGCTCTGTGCAGCAGTTAAAACGCTGCGAAGGAGCTTTAAGAAATATAAAACAAATCTTAAAAAGGTGGTAACCACAAATGAAAAAAACAGTAGGAATCATTCTCCTGATCGCTATGGCTGTTTCCATGGTATTCTCCATGACAGCTTGCGGCGACAGCGCAGAAAAAGTAATCGTTCAGACAAACGCATTCTTTGCTCCGTTTGAATATTATGACGGAACAGAGATCACCGGTGTTGACGTTGAGATCATGGGTATGGTCGGCGAAAAACTCGGTAAAGAAATCGAATTCGTAAACGTAGAATTCGCAGCTATCATCGATAACGTAGCTGCAGGTAAAGTATGTGACTGCGGCGCTGCAGGTATCACAATTACCGAAGCAAGAAAAGAAAAAGTAGATTTCTCCATTCCTTACTACACCTCCGTTCAGTATGTAATCTGGGCTGAAGACGATGACTCTATCGTTACCGTTAACGATGAATATGTTCTTTGGGATGCTCTCGCAGGCAAGAAGATCGGTGTTCAGACCGATACAACCGGCGCTATCTACACCGACGGCGAGATCAATGCAACCGCTGCAGACGAATCTTACGGTTATGACGGCGTTCTTTACGGTACCGACACCTCCATGGCAAGCTTCGATAACGCTCAGCTCGCTGCTGACGGCATCAAAGCTCAGCAGATCGACGTTGTTATCATTGACCAGCTCCCCGCTCAGTACATCGTTGACAAAAACAGCGGCTTCAAATGTCTCCCCCTCTACTATGCAGGCGGCGAAGGCGAAGCTGACTCTCCCACAGAAGAACAGTACGCTATCTGCGTAACCAAAGGCAACACCGAGCTTCTCGATGCTATCAATGCTGTTCTTACCGAACTCATGACTGCTGACGCTAACGGTCAGACCGAAGTTGACAAGCTCCTCATGAAACACATGGGTCTTGAATAATCAAGCATTATAAACCTTTTGAAAGGCACTTTAAATGGATTTTATAGGTAAACTGGTAGAGCTTTTTACTACCGTTAAATATTGGGAGATGATCTTCCGAGGTTTTAAAATGACTATCGGCATCTCTCTTGGGGCGATAGTCCTCGGCCTCGTCCTCGGTACGGTGGTCGCTCTTGTTACGATAGCGCGCAAATCCAAGGTAATGTTTATACCTAAGCTTATCTGCAATGTGTACATAACCGTTATCCGCGGAACACCGATGGCGCTTCAGCTTTTTATAATGGCATACGTTATTTTTGCTATTCGCGGTTTTCCGCAGATGCTTACCGCTATTATTGCGTTTGGCGTAAACTCAGGCGCATATGTTGCCGAAAATATCAGAGCAGGCATTCTTTCTGTCGATATCGGTCAGACAGAAGCAGGCAGAGCCCTCGGTCTTCCTTCTTCGAT
The DNA here is from genome assembly GCA_904502105.1 of uncultured Clostridia bacterium. Taxonomy (GTDB): domain Bacteria; phylum Bacillota; class Clostridia; order Oscillospirales; family UBA644; genus HGM12619. The sequence goes on along the minus strand of CAJGDF010000177.1, from coordinate 2,450 downwards.
AACAATGATGAGCATCGTTATTCCGCAGGCTATCAAAAACGTTATTCCTGCGATCGGTAACGAACTTATCGCACTTATCAAGGAAACATCCATCGTCAGCATGATAGGTATGTACGACCTTACAATGGCTGCGAAAAATATCGGTAGCGGTAACTATATGGCGAGCTACATCGTCCCGATGAGCGTGGTTGCTGTGTTCTATCTGGGCATAGTTTATCTTCTTACGTTCTGTATCAAAATGATAGAAAAGAGGTTGCGCGCAGGTGATAAGCGTTAGAAATATTTTTAAAGACTTTGGAAAACTCCGCATCCTCAACGGTATCTCCTGTGAGATAAAACAGGGTGAATGTGTCGTTATAATCGGACCTTCAGGCAGCGGTAAAAGTACACTTCTCCGCTGTATGAATATGCTCGAAGTTCCGACTTACGGCGAGATTTGGCTCGGCGATAAGCTTATAAACGACATCGATCCGTATCTTCATTTTGATGTTATCGAGAAATCGAAAACATACGCAGGGCTCGTTGCTTCGGGAATGAGCCGAGAGGATGCAATAACTAAGATCAAAAAAGAGGACCTTCTCAAAAAATATGAAGGCTCCGAATACAGAAATCTTTGCCGTGAAATTTACAACGAAAACCATATAGATATCAACCTTGCGAGAAGTCGTATGGGTATGGTTTTTCAGCATTTCAATCTGTTTAACAATCTCACGGTCATGCAGAACCTCACTCTCGCTCCCGTTAAATTAAAGCTTAAAACAAAAGCCGAAGCCGAAGAAAAAGCGATGGAGCTTCTTCGCCGCATCGGTCTTGAGGATAAAAAAGACGAATATCCGAGCAAGCTTTCGGGTGGTCAGAAACAGCGTATTGCTATAATCCGCGCGCTTTGCATGGATCCCGAAGTAATTCTTTTCGATGAGCCGACGTCCGCTCTTGACCCCGAAATGGTCGGCGAAGTTCTCGACGTTATGCGTTCTCTTGCAAAAGAGGGTATGACGATGGTCGTTGTAACTCACGAAATGGGCTTTGCACGCGAGGTTGCCGACAGAGTTCTCTTCATCTCCGACGGTCAGATCGCCGAAGAGGGAACTCCCGACGAACTTTTCTCAAACCCCAAAACTCAAAGAGCTAAGGATTTCCTCGGAAAAGTTCTTTAACAGATCAGAATTTAACATCAAAAAAGATCACACGGTCATTTGTCCGTGTGATCTCTGTTTTTTATAATCAGTTTTAATATTGTTGATATGACAAATAAAAATAATCCTGTCACAGCAACCGACCATGCTGTAAATAAGACGGTCATTGCGGTGTCCGTGTCAACTATTGCCCCCGTACCGCAAAATAAAAGCAATACGGTTCCGATAAGCATAAGAATAGCTGATATCGCACTGATGATCTTTATTCCACGCATTGATCCGATTCCTCAACGACTATCGCTTCCGAAACATCCGTCTCTTCTGCTTTTCGTTCTTCTATTTCAAGAACGATGCCGGGATTTCTGTCGCATGCGTGTTTTATAACGAGAAGCAGTTTTTTGCCGTATTCGCCGAGGTTTTCAACGATGCTTTCGGGATCGCATACCGTAACTTTAACTTCGGGAAGAGAAGTCAGAACGTCATACATCGCATCGAGATTCTTGCCGTAGCCTTCGGGAAAACCGTTTTGATCCGCAAGAAATTCATGCGCCTGCTGTTTCGTCTGTAAGTCTTTACCGTCAATTCTTATTTCCAACATTTTTTATTCCTCTTTTCCGTACAGGAGTGTAAATGATTCATAATGGTCGTCTGTGTAGTAGATAAGCCCGTCGTTTGAGAAGACTATTCGTTTTGCTCCTCGTGACGATTTTCCTAACGTGTCGATATCGCACTCGGTATACTCTCGTCCGTCCTTTTCAGGCAGAAGTCCTTCAAAGTTTCCGAAATAGTCGCCGCCTATGCATTTCCCGGGAGCGTAATCCTCAAGACCGCCGCCTTGCCAACCGAGATTCCGCGCTTCGTTTTTGGTTATGAAGTTCTGCGGCAGTTTTCGGTAGGTGTGTATGTATAACGCAACATCTTCTTTTGAGGTATATGTCCCGTATTCGTCTATCGTTTCCGTTTCTTGCGTTATGTCGGGTTTCTGTGTTGTAACATCTTCCGGCTGATTTGTTGTTTCTGTTTCTTGAGATGTATCTGTCTGCTCTTCTTTAACATCGTCCAACGGTTCCGTTGTTGTATCGTCCGTGTATTCGGATTCGAGCCCCGCAAGATATTCGACTTCTTCGAGTATGTCTCCGAGCTCGATACCTCCGCATCCGCTTATCACTGTTGCCGCAAAGATCAGTGACAGTAATAGGGATAACAATTTTTTAATTTTCATTTTTATTCTCCTTTTAGTTTATTCTCCGAAGCTGTTGATTTTTTCTTGTATCAGTTCCACAAATTTTCCGATGTGATACCCGTCGCAAACCG